>JAQGIA010000514.1 GCA_028291445.1 Belnapia sp. | reverse complement strand
TCCATGTAGTTGCGGCCGACGCAGAAGACGTTGCGGCGCGGCCGGGGGATCGGCGCCAGCAGGGTGGTGGTGCCGGCGGCGAGCACCGCGGCGGGCGGTGGCGCGGCGGCCAGGGCCTTCACCGCGGCCAGGGCGGCCGGGCCGGCCTCGATCAGCGCCAGCATGTCGCGCGTGGCGCCGGCCAAAGCGCCACCGGTCGCGGCGGCGGACAGGTCGAGGATGGCGCCATCCTCCAGCGCGGCGCCGACGCGCGGCCCCTTGGCATCGGTGAAGGTCACGAGCTTGGTCATCGGTGATTGGTCCCTGCGACGATGTGGCGCAGCGCCAGGGGACCGCGCCCGCCGCGTGGTGGCAAGCCCCCGCTGCTGCAGTCCGTGGTGCCATGCGCAATGACAACCACAGGTTGCAGAAACGGTCGCCCACCGGTAGCTTCGCCGCGATGCGCACCAAGGCGGAGAACGGGCTCCGGCCCCAGGCGACCCCCATCCCGGCCCCGTTCCCCCGGCCAGCGCCGGCCTTCCGGCCGGGCCGCCGTGCCCTGCTGGGTGGGCTCGCCGGCCTGGCCTTGCCCACCTGCCGCGCCATGGCCCAGCCCAGCGACCTGGACCGCCAGGAATGGGCCGCCTTCCAGGCCCGCTTCACCACGCCGGACGGGCGGGTGGTGGATACCGGCAATGCCCATGTCTCTCATTCGGAAGGCCAGGGCTGGGGCCTGCTGTTCGCGGTCCGCGCCGATGATCGCCCAAGCTTCGAACGCATGCTGGCCTGGACCCGCCGCAACCTGCGCCGCCCGGACGACGAGTTGCACGCCTGGCGCTACCGCCCGGCCGCGGCCCAACCGGTCGAGGACCACAACAACGCCACCGACGGCGACATCTGCATCGCCTGGGCCCTGCTCGAGGCCGCCGAGCGTTGGGGGGCCGCCAGCCATGCCGCGCTCGGCACCGCCATCGCCCGGGACATCCTGCGCCTGCTGGTGCGCCGGGCCGGGGCCTTCACCGTGCTGCTCCCCGGGGCGCGCGGCTTCGAGCGGGACGAGTCCACCATCGTCAACCCCTCCTACTATGTCTTTCCTGCCTTCGCGGCCCTGGCCCGCGCCGCACCGGACCCGGCCTGGCTCCGGCTTGCCACGGACGGGCTGCTGCTGCTGCGCGCCGGCCGCTTCGGCCGCTGGGAATTGCCGCCGGATTGGGTGCGGGTCGGCACCGCGGATGGCAGCCTCGCCATGCCGGGCTACTGGCCGCCCCGGTTTTCCTATGATGCGGTCCGGGTGCCGCTCTATCTCGCCTGGGCCGGGCTCGGTGCGGAACCCGTGATGACCAAGGTGCGGCAATTCTGGGCCGATCCGGCGCATCGCTACGTCCCGGCCTGGGCCGACCTGGCGAGCGACCTGCTCTCGCCCTATCCGGCCTCGCCGGGCGTCATGGCCATCGCCCGGCTGGCGGCGCCGCAGCGCGCCCTGCCGCCCGATGCCACTCCGCCGCTGCCGCGCATCGCCCAGGCACCCGACTACTATTCGGCCGCGCTGACCCTGCTGGCCCGCAGCGCCTGGCGGGACGCCGCAGCGGCTTAGTTCGGGACGCCGCAGTGGGTTAGTTCGGGACACCGCCGCGGCTTTAGCTTGGGACGCCGCCGCGGCGTGGCTCAGTCCGACGGCTCGCGCAGTTGCGGATTGTCGAAGACCGGGTCGCGCCAGCGCCGCAACGCCTCCCCCAGCGCCCCGGCCAGGTCGCGCTTCTGCTCGTCGCCCAGCAGCTTGCCGATCTCCACCGCATGGCCGCGCTGGCGCAGCACCAGCAGGGCCACCCGGCCGGGCCTTTCCTCCAGCCGGAGCTGCGCCCAGTAGGGGTCGATCCGCACCTCCTCCCGGCGGCCCTGGAAATCGGTGCGGCGGATGGTCAGCCGGTCACCGGTCAGCACCAGCACCTCCATCGCCCGTAGGCTCCAGCGTCGGTGCAGCGCCAGCAGCCCCAGCACCAGCGCCGCTTCCAGGCCGGTGAAGCCCAGCACCGGCCAGGCGCCCAGCGCCACGAACAGCAGGCCGATCGCCGCCGAGGCCGTCACGACAACGCCGGCGACGATCCGCAGGCCGCGCGCATCCAAGCTGCGCGGCGGGGTGCAGATGGCCTCGAACAGGATGGGACCGGCCAGGGAACTGGCCTGGGTACCAGTTTGGGGGCCGACCTGGGGATTGGCCAAGCCGGGCTCCTGCGGGCGACCAGATGGGGAAGGATCGGGTTGGGCTGGCATGCTGTGCCAGGACATGGGATGGCGCAGGCGTCCTGCCACAGGTGAATCGCCGCCGATGCCGCCTCGCCCCCCTGGTAATCCCCCCGCTGGTCCCCCTGGTAAGCCCCTCGGCAAACCCAAGGCCCCCCTGCACGGCAGCGCCCTGGCGCCCCGCCGCGCGCGCCGCATGTCGGCCGCCCAGGCCGGCGAATTCATCCGGGCCCTGGCCATGCACACCCCCTCGCCGGAAACGGAATTGCTCTACACCACTCCGTTTACCCTGCTGGTGGCCGTCGTGCTCTCGGCCCAGACCACCGATGCGGCGGTCAACAAATGCACCCCCGGCCTGTTCGCCGCCGCCCCGGGCCCGGCCGAGATGGCCGCGCTCGGCGCCGAGGGGATTGCCCCGCATATCCGCCGGATCGGTCTTTGGCAGGGCAAGGCGAAGAACGTCGCGGCGCTGTCCCGCATCCTGGTCGAGCAGCATGGCGGGGCGGTGCCGGGCGACCGCGCCGCGCTGGAGGCGCTGCCCGGGGTCGGCCGCAAGACCGCCAACGTGGTGCTGAACATCGCCTTCGGCGAGAACACCATGGCGGTCGATACCCATATCTTCCGCCTCGGCAACCGCACCGGCCTGGCGCCGGGGAAGACCCCGCGCGAGGTCGAGGATGGGCTGGTGAAGCGCTGCCCGCCCGAGTTGCTGCGGGATGCGCACCACTGGCTGATCCTGCACGGACGCTATGTCTGCAAGGCACGATTGCCCGAATGCTGGCGTTGCCCGGCGGCAGCTCACTGCAACTATGGCGACAAGGTCGCTGCCATGGCCTAGACCCTGGGTTTCGTGTTGCGCTGCGGGGAACCGCCGGCCGCGGCTTCGCGTTGTCACAGCACTAGGGATCCGCAGGTACGGTCACCGTTCGGTGGCTTCGCTGCCCGGCTCCTACGCCGGTGCGCTCTCGCCGGTGGCCCCACGGCGACTGCAACTGAAGGGACCCCCGATGTCCGATGCCTTGCCGGGCACCGCTACCGCTGGCGTGAGCCCAGGCACCAGCCTGAATTCTCATCCGACCGCGGCGAATCCGAGCCCATCGACCCTGTTGCTCTGCCTGTCGCACCTCCGCTGGGACTTCGTCTTCCAGCGGCCGCAGCATCTGCTGACCCGTGCGGCCCGCACCCGCAGCGTGGTCTTCTTCGAGGAGCCGCATTTCGACGCCGGCATCGCGCCGCGGCTGGAGACACGCAACACGCCGGAAGGCGTCATCGTCGCCGTGCCGTATCTGCCGGCCGGCCTTTCTCCCGTGGAAGTTACCGCAGCCCAGCGCCGCCTGCTGGATGAACTGGTCGCCGGCGTAGCCGACCGATCCATGATCGCCTGGTTCTATACGCCTATGGCACTGGAATTCGCCGGCCATCTGAAACCCGACCTGACCGTCTACGACTGCATGGACGAGCTCTCCGCCTTCCGCGGTGCGCCGCCCCGCATGCTGGAGCTGGAGCAGGAGCTGCTGTCCCGCGCCGACCTGGTCTTCACCGGTGGCCGCAGCCTGTACGAGGCCAAGCGCGGCCGGCATGCGCGCGTTTCCTGCTTTCCCTCCTCGATCGATGCGACGCATTTCATCGCTGCCCGCGCCGGTTGCGACGACCCCGAGGATCAGGCCGACATCCCGCATCCGCGCATCGGCTTCTTCGGCGTGGTCGATGAACGGATGGACACCGGGCTGGTCGGCGCGCTGGCAGCGGCCCGGCCTGACTGGTCCTTCGTGATGATCGGCCCGGTGGTGAAGATCGACCCGGCCGAGTTGCCGCGCCTGCCCAACATCCATTGGCTGGGCGGCAAGGGCTATCCCGAGCTGCCGCGCTACCTGGCGGGCTGGGACGCCGGTTTCATGCCCTTCGCCCTGAACGAGAGCACGCGCTTCATCAGCCCGACCAAGACCCCCGAATTCCTCGCCGCCGGCCTGCCGGTGGTCTCGACGCCCATCACCGACGTGGTGCGCGACTGGGGCCCCAAGGAGGATGGTGGCCTCGGGCTGGTCGAGATCGCCGACGAACCGGTCGCCTTCGCCGCGGCGTTGCAGCAAGTGCTGAGCCAACCGCGGGCGCCCTGGCTGAAGCAGGTGGACCGACGCCTCGCCCGGATTTCCTGGGATCGCACCTGGGCGGAGATGGATGGCCAGATCGCCGCCGCGCTGCGGGCCGCGACTGCGCAACCCGCCTCGCCTGCCCCCGTTTTCTCTGCCAATGCCACCCTGCGGAGGGCAAGCCATGTTTGATTGGTTGATCGTCGGCGCCGGTTTCGCTGGCAGCGTGCTGGCCGAACGTCTCGCCAGCGTGCGCGGCGAGAAGGTCATGATCATCGACCGCCGGCCGCATATCGCCGGCAACGCATACGACCACCTGGACGAGGCGGGGCTGCTGATCCACCGCTACGGCCCGCATATCTTCCACACCAATTCGCAGCAGGTCTTCGACCATCTTTCCCGCTTCACCGCCTGGCGCCCCTACGAACACCGCGTGCTGGCCGAGGTCACCAAGCCCGGCACCGGCGAGACCGTGCGGGTGCCGATGCCGATCAACCTCGATACCATCAACACGCTCTATGGCCTGTCGCTCGACCAGGACGAACTGGAGGGCTGGTTCGCTTCCCGTGCCGAGCCGGTCCCGGTGGTCCGCACCTCGGAGGATGTCGTCGTCTCCAAGGTGGGACGCGAGCTGTATGAGATGTTCTTCCAGGGCTATACGCGCAAGCAATGGGCGCTCGACCCCTCCGAGCTGGACAAGTCCGTCACCGCTCGGGTGCCGACCCGCACCAATACCGATGACCGCTACTTCACCGATACCTTCCAGGCGATGCCGGCGGAGGGCTACACGAAGATGTTCGAGCGCATGCTGGCGCATCCGAACATCACCATCCGCACCGGCGTCGATTATGCCGCGGTGCGCGACGAGATCCCGCATCGCCGCGTCATCTGGACGGGACCGATCGACGAGTATTTCGGCTTCCGCTACGGCAAGCTGCCTTATCGCTCGCTGCGCTTCGAGCACAGCACGCTCGACCAGGCGGAATACCAGCCGGTCGGCACGGTGAACTACCCGGCCGAGGCGGTGCCCTATACCCGCATCAGCGAGTACAAGCACCTGACCGGCCAGCAGCATCCGAAGACCAGCATCACCGCCGAATTCCCGAGCGCCGAGGGCGATCCCTACTATCCGATCCCCCGGCCGGAGAACCAGGCGCTGTACAAGCGCTACGAGGCCCTGGCGGATGCGACCCAGGATGTCTGGTTCGTCGGCCGGCTGGCGACCTATCGCTACTACAACATGGACCAGATCGTCGGCCAGGCCCTGGCGACCTTCACGCGGATCGACGCCAGCCTGCCGCCCAGTGCGGCGAACGATACCGAAGCCCTGGTGCGCGCCGCCGCCGGCGACTGATGCGGAGCGGCGGCGGCATATGCCTGCCGCCTTCTCGCCCACCCTGCTAGGCTGGCGCCAAACCGAGGAAGCCAGCCATGCGCAGGATCGACCCCGCCACCCTGAAGTCCTGGATCGCCGATGGCCAGGAACTCGCCATCCTCGATGCCCGAGAGGATGGCGAATTCGGCCGCTCCCACCTGTTCTGGGCCAATCCCTGCGGCCTTTCCCGCGCCGAAATCCGCGCCCGGCTGCTGCTGCCGCGCCGTGCCACCCGCATCGTCTGCGTCGATGGCGGCGAG
>JAQGIA010000508.1 GCA_028291445.1 Belnapia sp. | reverse complement strand
CGCCAGGAGATGGACGGCAGCCCGCCGGGCTTCCTCGCCAGCATGGCGGAACGGCTGGCGGCGCGGCCGGAACCCCAGCTGCGCGCCATCAGCCAGGATATCGCCGGCCGCCTCGCCGACGTCGGGCAGGCCCGATGATGGCCTTGCGCAGCCTTCCCGGGCGTCGCGGCCTGGGCGTGACAATGGGTAACGCAGCGTTTCGAATTGCTATTGCGAGTCATTCTCATCTGTCTTATCCACACGGCCACCTAGCCGGGAATGACCGCTGATGTCGCTTCGCACCCCCATGATCCGCCTCGAACCCAGCCTCGGTCTTGCCGGCCTCGGCTTCCTTGCCGCCACGCCGGGCGCCTGGGCGCAGACTGGCGCCGGAACCCCCGGCCAGCCCAATCTCGCGCTGCCCGAGATGAACGTGCAGAGCCAGACCCCGCCCCGCTTCCGCGCCGACGACACGCCCGTCGTCCGCATGCCGACCAGCGTGCGCGAAGCGCCGCAAAGCATCACCGTGGTCCCCCGCGCACTGATCGAGGAGCGCGGCGCGACCACGCTGCGCGAGGCGCTGCGCAACGTGACCGGCATCAGCCTCGCCGCCGGCGAGGGCGGCTTCTCCGGCGACAACCTGACGCTCCGCGGCTTCAGCGCGCGCAACGACTTCTTCATCGACGGCATCCGCGACAGTGCGCAATACACCCGCGATCCCTTCTTCCTCGACAGCGTCGAGGTGCTGAAGGGTCCCTCCTCGGTGATGTTCGGCCGCGGCTCGACCGGCGGCGCCATCAACCTCACCACTCGCATGCCGCAGGCGCGCAACTCGGGCGAGCTGACGCTGACCGGCATGGCGCCCTTCGGAGTGCGCTCGACCGCCGACGTGAACATGTATTCCGGCACCGTCGGCGTCCGGCTGAACGCGATGGCGACGCGGCAGGACATGGCCGGCCGTACCCGGGTGTCGAGCGAGCGCTGGGGCGTCGCCCCCTCCGTTACCTGGGGTCTCGGCACCAATACCCAGGCCTCGATCCACTACCTGCACCAGTCCGAAGACAATGTTCCCGACTTCGGGGTGCCCGTCGCCAATGGCCGGGCGGTCCCGGTCAGCCGCGGCACCTTCTACGGCCTCTCCGGCGTCGACCGCGAGCGCACCGAGACCGATGTCGTCACCGGCACGCTGCAGCATCGCTTCGCCGATGGCATCACCTTCCGCAACACCTTGCGCTACGGAAATTATACCCGGGACGTCAACGCCACCGCGCCGCGCCTCATCGGCCTCGTGACCCCGACGACCAACCTCGCCAATGTGCTGGTCAACCGCCAAGCCCAGGTCCGCAGCGGCACCGATACCATCCTGCAGAACCAGGCCGAGCTCCGCGCCGTGGCCAATACCGGGCCGCTGCGGCACCAGCTCGTCGGTGGCATCGAAATCGGCCGGGAAACCTCCCAGCTCGACCGCTTCACGGTGAATGCGCGGCCCAACGCGGCCTTGTTCACGCCCAACTACTTCGATGGCTACAACGAGACCCGGGCGCTCAATACCGGCACCAAGACCGAGGCGACGACCTTCGGCCTCTATGTCGCCGACCAGATCCGCATCGGCGAGTATTTCGAGGTGCTGGCCGGCGGCCGCTACGATCGCTTCGACGCCGACTACGAGCAGCGTGCCGCCGCGACCGGCATCCGCACCGCCTTCAACCAGACCGACGACATGTTCAGCTGGCGCGGCGCGCTGGTATTCAAGCCGATCAGCACGGTCCGCACCTACTTCGCCGCCGGCACCTCCTTCAATCCCTCGGCCGAGGCCCTCACGCTCTCCACCGCGACCGCCAATATCGCACCCGAGAAGAACCGCTCCTTCGAAGTCGGCGCGAGCTGGGACATCACCCCGGACCTCGCCGTCCGCGGCGCCGTCTTCCGCATCGAGAAGACCAATGCCCGTACCCCCGACCCGACCGGCGGCACGCTGAACGTCCTCTCGGGCGAGCAGCGTTCCGATGGCTTCGAGATCTCGGCCGCCGGCCGCATCACGCCGCAGTGGAACGTCATCACCGGGTATACCTACATCGACTCGCAGATCACCAAGTCGAATACCCCGGCCGAGGTGGGCAAGGAATTGCTGAACACGCCGCGCCACACGGCGACGGTCTGGACCAGCTACGACCTGCCGCGCGGGGTGCAGATCGGCGGCGGCCTCAGCTATATCGACAAGCGCTACGGCAACAACGCCAACACCAACCAGGTGCCCGCCTATATGCGCTACGACGCCACCATCGCCTGGTCGATCACCGAGCAGCTGCAGCTCCGCGCCAATGCGCTGAACCTCACCGACAAGCGGTTCTACGAGGGCGTCTATACCGGGAACATGACCCCGGGCGCCGGCCGGACCTTCCTCCTCACCCTCGCTGCGAGATATTGAGGAGCCGACGGCTTGCTACTGCAGCTTCCCGAAGTCCTGGGCGCCAGGCAACTGGATGAGGCGCGCGCCTTGCTGGAGCGCGCACCCTGGGTCGATGGCCGGATCACCGCCGGCCATCAATCCGCCCAGGTGAAGGACAACCTCCAGATTCCGGAGGGCTGCCCGGAGCACCGGGCGCTCGGCGATCTCGTGCTGGCGGCGCTGGAGCGCTGCCCGCTGTTCATCTCGGCGGTACTGCCGCTGAAGGTCTTCCCGCCGCTGTTCAATCGCTACGACCCGGGGATGACCTTCGGCGCGCATGTCGACAATGCCATCCGCATCGTCCCCGGCAACGGGGCCCGCATCCGCACCGATGTCTCCTGCACGCTCTTCCTCAGCGATCCCGCCAGCTACGACGGCGGCGAGCTGATCGTCGAGGACACCTATGGCGAGCACCGGGTGAAGCTCGCCGCCGGCGATGCGGTGATCTACCCGGCGACCAGCCTGCACCGCGTCGCGCCGATCACCCGCGGCGCCCGCCTCGCCAGCTTCTTCTGGGTCCAGAGCATGGTGCGCGACGATGGCCAGCGCGGCCTGCTGTTCGATCTCGACATGGCCATCAACCGGGCCCGTGGCGACCTGCCGGCCGGGCATGCCGCCCCCGTGGAGCTGACCTCCGTGTATCACAACCTGCTTCGCCGCTGGGCCGACGCGTGAGCGCCGCGACCCAGGCCGCCGTCGTGCCGCGCCGCGCCCTCGCGATCAGGCGCGCCCTGCTGCTCGGCCATCGCTGGGTCGGGCTGGTGCTCGGCCTGGTACTGGTGCTGATCGGCGTCACCGGCAGCATCCTGTCCTTCCAGCGGGAGATCGACGCGGCGCTGAACCCGGCGCTGTACCGCGCCAGCGGCCCGGCCGACCCGGCGATCGGCTATGCCGAGATCCTGCGCCGCGCCGAGGCCGCCACCGGCCGCCCGGCCGGCACCATCCGCCCGCCGGATGCGGTCTGGCCGGTCTGGGTCGTCTCGCCGCCGCGCCAGCGGGGCGGGCCGCCGGCCGCCTCCGCCTATTTCGACCCGGCCAACGGCGCGCTGCTCGGCGAGCGCGATTCCAGCGGCAGCTTCATCGCCGTGTCCCGGCAATTGCACGATACGCTGCTGCTGCGCGACTGGGGCGGGCGCGAGGCGGTGGGCTGGCTCGGCGTGGTTACGGTGCTGTTTTCGATCACCGGCATCTGGCTATGGTGGCCCAAGGCAGGGGCCTTCGGCGCCGCCCTGGTCACCATCCGCCGCCGGCCGAGCGTGGTCTTCAACCTCGACCTGCACCGCGTCGTCGGCATCTGGATGGCGGTGGTGCTCGCCGTCGTCGGCTTCTCCGGCGTGGTGATCATCTTCCCGCAGTGGTTCCGCCCGCTGGTCGGCGTCGCCGCGCCGGCGCAGCCCGGCCCCTCGCCCACCATCCTCACGCCCCCCCCTCCCACGCCGCCACGGCGCGAGCCGATGACGGTCGATGCCGATGCCGCCGCCGCCGCCGCGCTGGCGCATCTGCCGGGCCAGGTGGTCACCGGCGTGCTGCTGCCCAGCCGGCAGCGCCAGGCCTGGCAGGTCACGCTCCGCCCGGCCGAGGGCAGCACCGAGGTCCGCGCCCGCAGCTTCGTCACCATCGACCCCTGGTCCGGCGCGGTCACCGAGGAACGAGGCCCGCGCACCCGCTCGGCCGGCGAGGAAGCCATCGCCATGCAGCGCTGGCTGCATGGCGGGGCGTTGCTCGGCTGGACGGGGCGGCTGCTGGTCTTCGCCTCGGGCCTCGCCATGCCGGTGCTGTTCGTCACCGGCCTCGCCGCCTGGCTGCTCCGCCGCCGCAACCGACGCCGCCTGACCAGCGTGCGTAAGGGATCTCCCGCATGACCAATGGCGCCGATTTCACCATC
>JAQGIA010000458.1 GCA_028291445.1 Belnapia sp. | reverse complement strand
CCCGGCGATGGCCCAGCCGAACTGAAAGCCGCAGGCGCTCCGGGCCGCGCCGCGCGCCGCGCCAGCCCGCCCTGCCCCCGCAATCCTGCCGAAACCCTGCATGATCTGCCTCCATCCTGGCGGTCTCCCGGCAGTCTCTGCCGGCTTGGCGCTGGTCCAGCCTGGCATGGCCATTGCTGAACCACCGCGTCGGCGTGACGGGGTGCAAGGTGGGCAAAATTGCTTTCGCAAGAGCGAAGACCGCCTGGTCGACCAGGGCCTTCGGCCTGCTGCTGACCGCCCTGATGGCGACCGTCCTGATGACAACCACTGGCCTGATGGCGACCGCTGGCCTCGGCGCCTTCGCCCGACCGGCCGCGGCGCAATCCGTGCGGATCAAGGACATCGCCGATGTCGAGGGCGTCCGGGACAATCAATTGGTCGGCTACGGGCTGGTGGTCGGCCTGGCCGGCACCGGGGACCGGCTGCGGACCGCCATCTTCACCCGGCAATCGCTGATCGGCATGCTGGAACGCCTCGGCGTCAATACCCGGGACAACGAGGCGCGGCTCGATACCCGCAACGTCGCGGCGGTCATGGTCACCGCCAACCTGCCCGCCTTCTCCCGCCCCGGCAGCCGGATCGACATCGCCGTCTCGGCACTGGGCGATGCCACCAACCTCCAGGGCGGCATCCTGCTGGTGACGCCGCTGCTCGGCGCCGATGGCGAGGTCTATGCGGTCGCCCAGGGCGCCGTCGCCACCAGCGCGGTCGCTGCCAGGGGCGCCGGGGCCAGCGTGCAGCGCGGCGTGCCGACCAGCGCCCGCATCGCCAGCGGCGCCATCGTCGAGCGCGAGGTGCCCTATGCGCTGACCGGCCGCGCCATCATCCGCCTCTCGCTGCGCAACCCGGACCTGACCACGGCAAGGCGGCTTGCCGTCGCCATCAATCGCGGCACCGGCAGCAGCGCCGCCACCGCGACCGATCCCCGCACCGTGGTGCTCGCCATGGGCGGGCGCGACCCGGTCGGCTTCCTCGCCGAGATCGAGCAATTGCGGGTCGAGCCGGACCAGGTGGCCCGCGTGGTCATCGAGGAAGCCTCCGGCACCATCGTCATGGGCGCCAATGTGCGGGTCTCCACCGTGGCCATCGCCCAGGGCAACCTGACCATCCGCATCACCGAGACGCCGCAGGTCAGCCAGCCCAATGCCTTCGGCCAGGGCGAGACCCAGGTGGTGCCGCGCACCGCGATCGAGGTGGACGACCAGGCGGAGCGCCGGGTCGGCGTCCTCAACGGCGGGGTCTCCCTGCAGGAGCTGGTACGGGGGCTGAATGCGCTGGGGGTCGGTCCCCGCGACCTGATCGCCATCCTGCAATCGGTCAAGGCCGCCGGCGCGCTCCAGGCCGAGATGGAGCTGCGTTGATGGCCGCCATCGGCGCCGCCCCACCAGTCAACGTCCCGCTTGCGGCAGCCCGGCTTTCGGCAACCCCGGCCGCGCTGCGGCGCACCGCCCAGGCCTTCGAGGCCCAGGCGATGGGCCAGTTGCTCCAGCCGATGTTCGCCACCCTGCAGCCGGGCAAGTCCAGCTTCGGCGGCGGCATGGCGGAAGCCCAATGGCAGCCCATGCTGATCGACGCCATGGCCAAGGCCGCAACCGCGGCGGGGCGGAGCCTCGGGATCGGGGATGTGGTTTTGCGTGAAATGCTGCGCTGGCAGGCCGCCGGCGCCGAGAACAGGGAACCGAGCCCATGATGGAGTCGCTGCTGACCGCCGGCCAACGCCTGACGGATGCCCTGCTGGCGGAGAATGGCGCGCTCGCCGCGCTGGATCTGCCCTGTGCCGCCGGGCTGGCGACCGCCAAGATGCAGGCGGCCGATGCCTTCGCCGCGGCCTTCGCGACGATGCGCAAGCTCGGCATCCGGGTCGAAAGCCCGTATCGGCAGCGGGCGGCCGACCTGACCGACAGGCTGCAACAACTGACCGAGGACAACCGCCGCCTGCTGGAACGCGCCATCTCGATCCAGTCGCGGGTGATCGAGACGATCGCCGGGGCGGCACTGCCACGGCAAGGGGGCAGCGCCTATGGCGCCGCGGGCCGGCCGCTCGGTGGGCGGCAGCCGCCCGCCCTGGCGATGGCGACGCGCGCCTGAGCGCGCCGCCGGCAGTCTCAGCCCTGCTTGGAAACCAGGCCCTTCACCTCGTCCATCGCCTCGGTGAAGCGGCGGTTGAGCAGGCCGAGGGCCTCGGTATTGGACTTCTGGATCAGGTCGGCGACCTCGCGCATGTTGCCGACCGCCTTCTCATAGGCGCCCTTCAGCAGTTCGGCCTGGCGGGCGGCCTTGGCCTGCGGCGTGTCCTGGGAGGACATGGCCTTCATCACATCGGTCATTTCCGACATGGCCGACTGTAGGATTTCCATGTGCCGGCGCGCCACGGCCTGGGCACCTTCGAGGGCGACGCGGTTGGCAGCCGAGAGCGCCTCGAGGTTGCGACGCTGGGCGGAGGCCAGGGCCTCCATATCCGGCATGCCCGGCAGGCGGAAATCCGCCAGCATGCGCATGATATCGGTTTCCGGTTTGAAGCCGCTGGGATCTGACATGGTTTTCTACGCCCCGTTTGCCATTTGACGATGCAGGCTAACCCGGCACGGTCAGCCGGTCAAAGCCAATGCTGCGCTGCAACAATTAGGCGCTGGACCCTTCCTGCGGATCCAGCCGCAGGCTCCGCGCCACCTGTCCGGCCCGGTCCAACGCCTTGTCCAGCGCCGCCATGGTCGGGCCGAGGTCGACCGTATCATCCTCCTTCCAGGCGCGGATGGTCGCCAGCCAGACCGCCGCCAGCCCCTGCGCCCGGGCAAAGCCGGCCAATCCACCGGCGCCAAGGCCGGCCGCCTCCAGCATCCAGGCCATCGAGCGCGGCAGGCTGGCCAGCAGCACCAGCCCGAGCAGCGGGTCCTGGCGCAGATCCTCGAACAGCCGGAGAATGCCGGCGCGATGCGCCTGCATCGCATCCACCCGCCGCATCAGCACGTCGAAGACCCGGTCGCGCGGCGTGTTGGTATCGACCGGCGCGCCCGGGACGGTGCCGTCCAGCACCGCCTGGTCCATCACTTTGCCGTGCAAGTCCAGCAACGCACAGGGGCTGGGGCAGCGCCGGCGGATTTCGGCGGCAGGAATGCCGGAAGCTTCGGCCACCCGCCGCATGCTGAGGCCCGGCCAGCCATGCGCCGCCACCACCTGCCACAGGCCGGCGACCAGCCGGCGGTCGATTTCATGCGTCTCGTTCATGGCGCTAGAGTGTGGGCATCGCCACGCCCGATGAAAGAGGCTTCAGCCGCCGAGTTCGCGGGACCGCTCGGTGGCGGCGGCGATGGCGCGCGACATCAGCGCCGGCCAGGCCGTGGTTTCCATCAGCACCGCCAGGGCGCGTTCGGTGGTGCCCTTCGGGCTGGTCACCGCGCGCCGCAGCGTCGCCGCATCATCCTGGCTGGCCCCCAGCAGGGCGCCGGAACCGGCGACGGTGGCGCGCGCCATGCGGCGGGCCAGATCGGCCGGCAGGCCCTGCTCGATCGCCGCCGCCTCCATGACTTCCGCCAGCAGGAAGACATAGGCGGGGCCGCCGCCCGAAACGGCGGTGACCGGGTCGATCAGCGCCTCCTCCTCGACCCAGGCCACCTCGCCCACCGCGCTAAGCAGCCTGTCCGCCAGCCCTCGCTGCGCCGCCGTCACGCCGGGGCCGGGAAAGGCGACGGTGAAACCCTGGCGCACCGCGGCCGGGGTATTGGGCATGGCCCGCACCACGGCGGCGCCCTCGCCCAGCAGGGACCGGATCCCGGTGGTGTTGCGTCCGGCCATGATGGAGACGAACAGCGTCTCCGGCCCGGCGAAACGGGCGAAGGCCGGCAGGGTGGCGGCCGCTTCCTGCGGCTTGATGGCAAGGACCACGGCACCGGGGCGGAAGCCGGCGGGGATAGCGGCGGGATCGGCCACCAGGGTCACCCGCCCGGCGAAGCTTGCGGCCGCCGCGGCATAGGGCTCGACCACCACGGCGCCGGAAAGGCCATTCTCCAGCCAGCCGGACAGCATGGCTCCGCCCATCTTCCCGCAGCCGACCAGCAGCAGCGGAGGCAATGCATCATCACCCATTTGGGTCACCCATCGGCTTCGTCTCCCCGTGTCGGGGGCAGGCTGTCAGGCCTCGCCGACGCAGTCCAGCATGGCTGCCTGCAGGGCATCCGCCGGCGGCTTGCCGCCCCAGAGCACGAATTGGAAGGCTGGGAAGAAGCGCTCGCATTCGGTGAGCGCGATGTCGACCATGTCCTCCAGGCTCTCGGCGCTGGCGCCGGGAGCGCCACGCAGGAGGATGGAATGGCGGAAAACCGGCACGCCCTCTGCGGATTCCAGGCCGAAATGGCCGATCCACAGCTTCTCGTTCGCCAGGGCCAGCAATTCGAACAGCTTGGCGCGGCCCTCGGGCGGCACCTTCAGGTCGAAGGCGCAGGAGAAATGCATGGCGCTGATCTCAGGCGACCAGGAAAAATAAAGCCCGTAGTCGCACCATTTGCCCGGTGCCTCGGCCGCCATCTCACCATCCGAGCGGCGCTCGAAGGTCCACTCGTTGGCGGCAACGATCTGTTCCAGGACATCGAGGGGGTTGTGCGCATGTTCGCGCTCGAGGGCCAGCAGGCCAGACATTGCGCACCTCCTCATCGGTCCATGGTGGTCCCCGGCCCGCCGCTATCCGGCCCGATATCTAGGGTGAATCGGAGGCTGGAACCACCAGGGCTAGACTCTACGCAGGTGCGAAACGCCGCCGCAAGCCTGCCGGCCGGCAGCCCCGCCGAAGCCTTTCAGGGCGAGGCCGGCGTGGTTCCGCCGGTCGCTGCCGGATGCACCGCCGCCTCGGTCGCGGCGGAGGAGGCCAGCGGGTCGAGCGCGGATTCGGGAATGGCCCCCGGCGTAGGCGCCACCGGCATGGCCGGCTCAGGCGCAGCCGGGGACGCCGCCAGCTTCGCCTCCAGCGCCGCGACCCGGGTCTCAAGTGCCTCTTGCGCCTCGCGCGCCCGGCGCGCCAACTCCATCGCGGCGTCCAGATCCTCGCGCTTCACCAGCTCCAGTCGCTGCACCATCTGGTCGACCTGGCTGCGCACCGCCGCTTCCACTTCGCCCCGCACCCCGGCCAGGGCCGAGAAGGCGCCGCCCGCCACCCCGGCTAGATCGTCGA
>JAQGIA010000447.1 GCA_028291445.1 Belnapia sp. | reverse complement strand
AGCTGGCGCGAGTGGGACCTTGCCGCCGGCCGAGGTCAAGCGGCTGCGCAATCCTACCCCATGGTTGTGCCGCAACCATGGCGGTACCGCCCTTACTGCGCGGTTACCGCCGCATTGCCTGCCCGGGCGGCCACCAGGCGTGGCGCCTCGGAGCAGCCGCGCCTCAGACCAGGCGGGACTGCCGCACAGCCGCACCGATGAAGCCGCGGAACAGAGGATGCGGGGCGAAGGGCTTGGAGCGCAGCTCGGGGTGGAACTGCACGCCGATGAACCAGGGATGGTCGGGATACTCGACGATCTCGGGCAGTTCGCCATCCGGGGACATGCCGGAGAAGCGGAGTCCCACCCCCTCCAGCTTGTCCTTGTAGTTCACGTTCACCTCGTAGCGGTGGCGGTGGCGTTCCTGGATTTCCGTGGAGCCGCCATAGACCTGCTGCACCAGCGAGCCTTCCGCCAGCTTCGCCGCATAGGCGCCGAGGCGCATGGTGCCGCCCAGGTCGCCCATGGCGTTGCGGCGTTCCAGCGCGTTGCCGCGCAGCCATTCGGTCATCAGCCCGACCACCGGGTCCTCGCAGGGGCCGAATTCGGTGGAGGAGGCGCCCTTGAGGCCGACCAGGTTCCGCGCCGCCTCGATCACCGCCATCTGCATGCCGAAGCAGATGCCGAAGAAGGGGATCTTGCGTTCCCGGGCGAAGCGGACCGCCTCGATTTTGCCGGGGGTGCCGCGCTCGCCGAAGCCGCCGGGCACCAGGATGCCATGGACGCCCTCAAGCCGCTTGACCGCCTCGGCCATGTCGCCGCGGCGGTCGTCGAAGACCTCCGAATCGACCCAGTCGAGGCGGACCTTCACGTTGTGGGCGATGCCGCCATGGGTCAGCGCCTCGTTCAGCGACTTATAGCTGTCCAGCAGGTTGGTGTACTTGCCGACGACGGCGATGGTGACCTCGCCCTCCGGCTGGCGCAGGGAATGGACGATGCCTTCCCAGCGGCGCATGTCCGGCTCGCCGTAGCTGGAGAGGCCGAAGTGGCGGAGGACTTCGCGGTCCAGCCCCTCGGTGTGGTATTGCAGCGGCACGCCGTAGATGCTGCTCGCATCCAGCGCCGGGATGACGGATTCGGGCCGGACGTTGCAGAACAGCGCGATCTTGCGGCGCTCGTTCTCCGGGATCGGCCGGTCGCAGCGGCAGAGCAGGATTTGCGGCTGGATGCCGAGGCCGAGCAATTCCTTGACCGAATGCTGGGTCGGCTTGGTCTTCAGCTCCCCGGCGGAGCCGATGTACGGCACCAGGGTGAGATGCATGAAGAGGCTGTTGGTCGGGCCCAGCTCATTGGCCAATTGCCGCAGCGCCTCGAGGAAGGGCAGCGATTCGATGTCGCCCACGGTGCCGCCGACCTCGACCAGGATGAAGTCGTAGCCGTCGGTCTCGGCCTGGACGACTTCCTTGATCTTGTCGGTGATGTGGGGAATGACCTGGACGGTGCCGCCCAGGTAGTCCCCCCGGCGCTCCGCCGCGATGACGTCCGAGTAGATCCTACCCGTCGTCCAATTGTCTGCCTTGGTCGCATGGACGCCGGTGAAGCGTTCATAATGCCCAAGATCGAGGTCGGTCTCGGCACCGTCGTCGGTGACGAAGACTTCCCCATGCTGATAGGGCGACATGGTCCCCGGATCCACGTTCAGATAGGGATCGAGCTTGCGCAAACGGATCTTGTATCCGCGCGCTTGCAACAGGGCACCCAGGGATGCCGCTGCGATGCCCTTGCCGAGGGAGGAGACCACGCCGCCGGTGATGAATACGAACCGCGCCATGGGCGACCTTCATAGCGACGGTTGGACCCCGCGGCTACCCAGGGCGGCACACATCCGCCATGCAACACTGTGGCTTGTCGGATATCACGCGCGTTTGCGGCGCAGGAAACCGATCAGCCCCGGCGTAGGGCCCAGGGGATGGCCCTGGGGCTGATACCGGCACGGGATGGCGGTGGCCGGCGGCAGGGCCGCGACTCGGATGGCGGCGGCCATGGATTCGGCATCGGGGAAGCGGTCCTCGGGGCGCGTGGCCAGGGCGCGGGCGATGATCCGGGCGAAGCCGGCCGGCAGGCCAGGGCGGTCGATGGCCGGCGGGTCTTCGGCGAGGTCGGCGGGCACCACAGGAGGCCCGGCGAGGGGCTTGGCGCCGGTCAGCAACTGGTGGAACAGGATGCCGGCCGCCCAGATATCGGCGCGATGATCCCCGGGCTCCCCGCGCAGCTGCTCCGGGGCGGGAATGGCGCCGGGCGGCAGCAGGCCGGGGATGGGGCCCAGGGGCTGCCAGCCGGATTGGCCGAGCCGGGCCAGGCCGAAGTCGGTCAGCCTGGCCTGGCCGAACCGGGGGCCTGCAGCGCCATTCCAAGCATGCGCCGGGGCATCCGCCAGCAGGATATTGCCCGGCTGCAGGGCGCCATGGACGATGCCGCGGACATGCACGGTCTCCAGGGCGTCGAGGATCTCATCCATGATCCGGGCGGCCTCGGCGCTGGCGGCCGGACCGTCGCGCTCCAGGGCCGCCTCCAGCGATTCGCCGCCTGGCAGTTCATGCGCGATCCAGGCGTAGTCCGGACAATGGCCGGTATCGAGCACGGCCAGGATATTGGGATGGGACAGCCGTCCGGCGATCCGCGCCTCCCGCAGGGCGCGGTGCAATACCTCCTCGGCGGTGGCATCGGCGGGGCCCGGGCGCTCGATACCGGGACGGCCGATACCGGGACGGCCGATCAGCTTGAGCGCGACCGGCCGGCCGAGCCGGCGGTCCGTCGCCACGAAGGCCGTGCCACCGATGCCGGGGCCCGGCAGGTCACGGATTTCGTAGCGGCCGGCAATCAGGGTCTGGTCCATGTCCGGCCTTCGGCGAATGTGCCGGGACAGACTGGGCGGGGATGGTTAAGCGATCGCCTCGGAGACCGGGCGAGGACCGCTCAATTCGTCGGGACACCGGGCGCCGCGGGGGTGACCGGTGCCGGGGCGGTGGCGGCGGGCGGCGGCGGCGCATCGAGGATGGAGCCGCGCAGGCCGGTGCCGCGGCCGAGCAGCGCCAGGGTCAGCGACAGCACGAAGAACAGCGTGCCGAGGATGCCGGTGGTGCGGGTCAGCAGGTTGGCGGTGCCGCGCCCGCCCATGAAGGAGCCCATCCCCTGGGACGAACCGATGCCGAGCCCGCCGCCCTCGCTGCGCTGGAGCAGGACCACCCCGATCAGCGCCAGGGTGACGAAGAGGTGGATGATGAGAAGGACAGTGGCCATGGCGGGGGGTAATGGTCCGGATGGGAGGCGGGTGCAGGGGAGACGGGCGTTCCTAACCGCATTCGCGTTACGGTTCTAGCCCTGGGGTTCTGGCCTCGGGTTCCGGCCTCGGGTTCTGGCCCCGCGGGCGAGGCTGCGTCAGGCTTCGACCACCACATAGGAATCCTCGACGCGGACCGGGAAGGTCTCGGCCAGGTAGGGGCCTTCCACCAGGGTGGCGCCGGCCTCCACCTGGGCGGGAAACTGGCGGACCTGGACGCGCTTCGGGTCGAACCAGGACTTGCCGGTGCGGATGTCGAACTCCCAGTAGTGCCAGGGGCAGCGGATCATCTCGCCACGACGGGAATAATGGTACTCGCCAGGGGTGCTGCTCTCGACATGGCCGGAGAGCAGCCCGGCGCAAAGGCTGCCGCCCTGGTGCGGGCAGCGGTCCGACAGGGCGAAGAATTCGCCGCCGAGGTTGAAGACAACAATCCGTTTGCCCTCGGCCTCGACCAGCTTGCGACCGCCGGAGGGAATCTCGGCCACCGGCGCCACCACGATCCGCGCCATGGCTAGAAGCCGTAGAGCCGCTTCGCATTGCCGCCGAAGATGGCGGCGCGGCGCTCGACCGGGATGCTGCCCGGCAGGGCCTCGCGCGGGTCGTCGAAATCCCAGTGCGGGTAGTCGGAGGCGAACAGGATGTGGTCCCAGCCGACCCATTCGCAGATATCCGCCAGATGCTTGCCGCGTTCCGGGTCCTCCATCGGCTGGGTGGAGACCCAGATATGCTCCTTGATGTAGTCCGACGGCAGCCGGGTGAGCTGCGGCACCTCGGATTTCAGGTGCTTCCAGTGCTTGTCGAGCCGCCAGCCGACCGAGGGCAGCCAGGCGAAGCCGCATTCGATCAACACGATTTTCAGGCCGGGGAAGCGGGCGAAGACGCCCTCCGTCACCAGGGAGATGACCTGGTTCTGGCAGGAGGTGGCGTGCTCGCTCACCTCCTCGATGTAGAAGCTCGGCCAGCCGCCGTTGGTCATGGCCCAGCCGGAATAGCCGAAGGCGTGGAAGGCGACCGGCAGGCCGGCCTCGACCGCCGCCTCGTAGATCGGCCAGTAGCGCGGGTTGCCGGCCGGCTCGGCGGTGCGCGACATCATCAGCACCTGGGAGAAATTCGGGTCGCCGGCGCGCTTGCGGATTTCGGCGGCGGAGGCGATCGGGTCCTCGTAGGGCACCACCACGCTGCCGCGCAGCCGGGGCTCCTTGTGCAGCCAGTGCTCCAGCTGCCATTCGTTGTTGGCATGCGCCATGGCAGCGGAGAAGCCGTTGTTGCGGTCGCCCTGCCCGCTCGGCTGCAACGGGTTCAGGATGCCGTAGTCGATCCCGTAATTATCCAGCAGCTGGAAGCGCAGGAAGTCGAGGTCCGAGGCCGGGGTGCCGCCGGTCGGCGGCCAGGAGTCGCGGCGCGAGGCCAGCGGCTGGGCCTTCGGGAACGGCGGCTGGCCACCCGTGAAGCCGTGCCGGGCGCGCATGCCCCAGGTTTCCAGGTGCTCCCACCAGCGGGCGCTCATATAGGGCTTGAAGGCGTTGATGCTGTCGGCCCGCGGGTGGATATCGACATCCACCAGCCCAAGGCTGGCATGCGGCGGCTTGCCGGGCAGGCTGATCGGCTGGACGAGGTTCATCCCACTTCTCCTTGACCCATCGCTTCTGGACCCATCGCTTCCGGGCGCAGCCGCCCATAGGTGGCGAGCGCATTCTCCCGCAGCAGTTTCGGCAGCAGCCTGGGCGGTATGCCGGGCGGGATGGCGGCATCGCCGTCGAATTGCCAGTGCGGCCAGTCGGAGGCCCAGAGCAGCATATCATCCGAACGGAAATGGTCGATGATCCGTTCCACCGTATTGTCGTCGTCCGGCGCGTCCAGCGGCTGGACGGTCAGGCGGACCTGGTCGCGGATGATCTCGGCCGGCAGGCGATCGACCCAGGGGATCTCGAAGCGGACCCCCTTCCAGGTCTTCTGCAGGCGCCAGAGGAAGCTCGGCAGCCAGGTGACGCCGGATTCCAGCAGCACCACCTTGAGGGCGGGGTATTTGGCGAAGGCGCCCTCGGTCAGCAGGCTGGCCAGGGTGCTCTGGAAGCCCTGCTGGTTGGCGGCGTATTCCTCGAGGTACCAGCTGGTCCAGCCGACCGAGGTCTGGGGGTGCCGATAGGCGCTGCCGGCATGGATGCCGAAGGCCAGCCCGTGCCGCACGCAGGCCTCGTAGACCGGCCAGTATTGCCGCTTGCCGAGCGGATTCTCCCCCATCACCAGGGCCAGGACCTGGACGAAGCGGCGGTCCGGGGCCAGCCGCTCGATCTCGGCGACGGCATCCTCGACGCTTTGCAGCGGCAGCACGATGGAGGCGCGGAGCCGGTCGTCCCGGTCCAGCCATTCGGCCCGGGTCCAGTCGTTCAGCGCCCGGGTGAAGGCCACCGCCATATCGGCGTTGAGCACCAGCTGCACGCCATAGAGCGGGTTGAGGATGCCGGTCGCGGTGCCGAGCCGGTCGAGCGACTGGGATTGCAGCAGGTCGAGGCTTTCGGCGCCGCGGCCCTTGGGCCCACGCCAATCGGCCCGGATGGTCTTCGGCGAGCGTACCGGCCAGGACTGGCTGTCGAGGGTGGTGATGCCGCGCTCGACCACCTGGTCGCGCCAGAATTCCGACATATAGGGGGTGAGCGCCTGCATCCCCGGGACCATCGGGTGGAGGTCGCAATCGATCGGGCGATGGGCGCTGAACATCGGTGCTTCGTTATCCTCCCCGCGGCCCCGGCCGTGACCCCGATCCCGGCCCGCCGTCGCCCGGCTGCGGGAAATCCCGGTTGGGAAACCCTAGAAAGGCGGCGGCCAGCCGGGCCTGACCTTCGAACATGGCCCTGCCGCTGACCACATCACACCCCTTCGCGCGGGCGGCGTCCAGTAGCGGGGTGATCTCCGGCGTCGGGATGACGTCGGCGACCAGCTGGCCGGGCCGCAGCCGCGCCGGGTCGAGCGGCAACGGATCGCCGGGGCGGAGCCCGAGCGGGGTGGCATTGACCACCAGCTCATGGCCGGCCGGGTCCGGCGGGGCGGGCCCGGCCGGGACGGCATGGGTGCGGCAGCCGGGGAAGGCGATGGCGACCTCCGCCGCCAGCGCCGCGGCGCGGCCCTCGGTCACATCCGCCAGGTCGAGCGCGACGGCGCCGGCACGCGCCAGGGCGAAGGCGATGGCCCGGCCCGCCCCGCCGCAGCCGAGTTGCAGCACGCGGCGCCCGGCCGGGTCGTGCCCCTGGTCCAGCAGGCCGGCGACGAAGCCCTCGCCGTCGAACATGTCGCCCTCCCAGCCGCCGCCGGGCTGGCGGCGGACGGTGTTCACCGTGCCGGTCAGCCGCGCCATCGGGCCCAGCGCATCCAGCAGCGGCACCACGGCCTGCTTGTGCGGCATGGTCAGCACCACGCCGTCGAGGTTGCGGATACGGGTCAGCCCGGCCCAGACCGTGGCGATATCGGCACCCCCGACCTCGAACGGCACGAAGACGGCATCCAGACCGGCCTTGGCGAAGGCGGCGTTCCACAGCCCCGGCGAGCGGACGACATGGATGGGGTCGCCGAGGATGGCGAAGACCCGCGCGGCCCCGGTGATGGGCATGCTTTGCCTCCCTGCGCGGGCCGGGCCGGGATCAGGCGCCAGGTTTGCCCACCGCGCGCCATCCTGCCGCCGAATGAAACATGACGGAAGCCCGGCCCTCGCCCTGCCGCCGTCCAGGGGGTTTTACCAGCGCAGTCGATGCTGCCCCGGCGACCGGCTTCGCCTCCGCCATGGCTTGGCGGACCCGCCGCCACGCTGGAGCCGGCCGGGCTTGTCGGGACCCGGTGGCGCCGCATAGGCTGCTGCCACCCCGGTCGGCACGGCCCGCGCATCCGTTCCTGGTGTTGCGGCCAAGGCCGGCCGCACCCCATCCAGGAGCATGCCATCGTGACAGCCAGCAGCGCGTCCAACTATGGCCGCTTCGGCAGCGGCCAGTCGGTGCGGCGGATCGAGGACCGGCCGCTGGTCAGCGGCGCCGGCCAGTTCACCGACGACCACTCCCTGCCCGGCCAGACCCATCTGGTCTTCCTCCGCTCGCCGCATGCGCATGCCGACATCGTCTCGATCGATGTTGCCGCCGCCCTGGCGCTGCCCGGCGTGGCCGCGGTGCTGACCGGGCCGGATCTCGCCGCCGCCGGGTTGAAGCCGCTCGGCGTGTCGCTGCCCTTCAAGCGGCCGGATGGCTCGGCGCTCGCCGCCCCGCCGCGCCCGGTGCTGGCCATCGGCACGGTGCGCTTCGCCGGCGAGGCGGTGGCGGCGATCATCGCCGAGACCCCGATGGCGGCGCGCGATGCCGCCGAGGCGGTCGAGGTCGAATATGCCGAGCGGCCCTCCGTCACCGGGCTGGCGGCGGCGGCGGCCCCGGGCGCGCCGGTGGTCTGGCCGGCGGCGACCGGCAATATCGTCGCCGAGACCCGCTACGGCGATGCGGCGGCGGCCGAGGCGGGCTTCGCCGCCGCGGCGCATGTCGTCTCGCTGGAACTGGTCAACCAGCGGCTGGCCCCGGTCTCGATGGAGCCACGCGTGGTGCTGGCCGACTACGACGCCGGCAGCGACCGCATCACCCTCAGGATGAGTACCCAGATGCCCTCCGGCGTGCGCGATGCGCTCTGCAAGGAGGTGCTGGACATCCCGGTGGAGAAGGTGCGTGTCCTGGTCGGCGATGTCGGCGGCGGCTTCGGGATGAAGACCGGCCTCTACCCGGAGGATGCGGTGGTCGCCTATGCGGCGAAGCGGCTCGGCCGGCCGGTGAAGTGGAAGGCCGAGCGGATGGAGGATTTCCTCACCGCGACGCATGGCCGCGACACCGAGAGCACGGCGGAGCTGGCGCTCGACGCGGCGGGCAAGGTGCTGGCGCTGCGGGTCCGCACGCTGGCCAACATGGGCGCCTATACCAGGGCCTCGGGCGTGGCGATCCAGTTGCTGATCGGCCCCTGGGTCTCCACCAGCATCTACGACATCGGCACCATCGACTTCCGCTTCACCGCGGTGCTGACCCATACCGGGACGACCGGCCCCTATCGCGGCGCCGGCCGGCCGGAGGCGATCTACCTGATCGAGCGGCTGATGGATGCCGGCGCGCGCAAGATGGGGATCGATCCGGCCGAGCTGCGCCGGCGCAACATGATCGCGCCGGGGCAGATGCCTTATACCAATGCCATGGGCCAGACCTACGACAGCGGCAGCTTCGAGCAGGTGATGGACCAGGGGCTGAAGCTCGCCGACTGGAGCGGCTTCGAGGCCCGGGCGGCCGCCTCCGCCGCCGCCGGCAAGCTGCGCGGCCGGGGCATCGCCACCTTCCTCGAATGGACCGGCGGCAATGTCTTCGAGGAGCGCGTCACCGTGGCAGTCAAGGGGGGCGCCGTCCAGGGCGGCGGCGAGGGTGACGGCGAGATCGAGATCTACGCCACCACCCAGGCGATGGGCCAGGGCATCGCCACCAGCTACGCCCAGCTCGCGGTCGATACCTTCGGCGTGCCGCTGGAGCGCATCCGCATCGTGCTCGGTGACAGCGACCGCGGCAGCGGCTTCGGCAGCGCCGGCTCGCGCTCGCTGTTCACCGCCGGCTCGGCCATCAAGGTCGCCTCGGACAAGGCGGTGGCGCGGGGCCTGGACCTCGCCTCCGAGGCGCTGGAGGCGGCGGCCAGCGACCTCGAATACCGCGACGGCGCCTTCCGCGTCGCCGGCACCGACAAGGCCATCGGGCTGTTCGAGCTGGCGGCGCGCCAGCCGGAGCGGCGGATCTGGATCGACAGCACCAGCAGCGTCTCCGGCCCCACCTGGCCCAATGGCTGCCATGTCTGCGAGGTGGAGATCGACCCCGATACCGGGGAGATCGCCGTCGCCTCCTACGTCGCGGCCAATGACGCCGGGCGGGTGGTCAATCCGCTGATCGTCGAGGGCCAGATCGCCGGCGGCGCGGCGCAGGGCCTCGGCCAGGCGCTGTACGAGCAGGTGATCTACGATGCCGATTCCGGCCAGCCGCTGAGCGCCAGCTTCATGGACTACGCCATGCCGCGGGCCGACATGATCGCCGGCTACACGGTGGCGCTGGACCAGAGCATTCCCTGCAAGACCAATCCGCTCGGGGTGAAGGGCGTCGGCGAGTTGGGCACCATCGGCGCCACGCCGGCGCTGGTGAATGCGGTGGCGGATGCGCTGGCCCGCAGCGGCCGGGCGCGGGCGGCGGAGGTGGCGCAGATGCCGCTGACGCCGCCGCGGGTCTGGGCGCTGCTGCAGGGGTAGCGGCACGCGGCTTGCTCGACACGCGGCGGACAACGACCGAGGGCCGCATGACCATACACCGCCGCACCATGCTGACTGCCCTGCCCCGGCTAGGCGGCCTGCCGCTGCTGGCCGCGCCCGGGCTGCTCCGGGCGCAGCCTGGCTGGCCCAGCCGGCCGGTGCGGGTCATCATCCCCTTCCCGCCCGGCGCCTCGACCGATGCGGTGGGCCGCACCACCGCGGCGGTGCTGGGGGCGCGGCTCGGCCAGCCGGTGGTGGCGGAGAATCGCGGCGGCGCCGGCGGCAACATCGGCGCCGAGGCGGCGGCCAGATCCGACCCGGACGGCCATACCCTGCTGATCGCCACCATCAGCGCCACCACCATGGGGCCGCACCTCTATACCCGGCTGGGCTACGACCCGCTGCGCGACCTGGTGCCGGTGGCGCGCACCTGCCACACCCCGAATTGCGTCGTGGCCCGCGCCGACCTGCCGGCCGCGACGCTACGCGAGGCGCTGGAGCTGGCCCGGTCGCGGCCTGGGCAGCTCACCTACGGCAGCCCGGGCAACGGCACCTCCGGCCATCTCATCGGCGAATCGCTGAACCGCAGCGCCGGGGTATCCTTGCAGCACGTGCCCTATCGCGGCACCGCGCCGCTGCTGACCGACCTGCTGGCCGGGCGGCTCGACCTGGTGCACGACAACCTGCCCGCCTATCTGCCGCAGGCCCGCGACGGCAAGCTCAAGCTGCTGGCGGTGACCAGCGCCGACCGCTGGTTCTCCGCCCCCGAGGTGCCGACCGTGGCGGAGGCGGCCGGGCTGGAGGGTTTCGCCGCGATGATCTGGTGGGGTGTACAGGCGCCCGCCGGCACGCCGGCGCCGATCATCGCCCAGGTCGCGGCGATCATCGAGGAGGGCTTCGCGACCAGCGCGGTGCGCGACCGGCTGCGCAGCTTCAGCATCGAGCCGGCGCCGCAGGGCACCGCCGATTTCGCCCGTCACCTCGACGCGGAATACCGCCGCTGGGGCGAGGTGGTGCGGGCGGCGAACATCAAGCTGGATTAGCGCAAACCCCTACCGGATGGAATCATCCGGTAGGGGTAATTTGCTCGCCGAAACAACTGGCTGGAGAGCATTCCGCGAGCCCTTTCGAATGGAATGCTAGCTGCGCGGGCGAGGCTGCCTGGGCTACGGGCCGGACGCAGGCCTTGAAGGTTTCCGGCGCGTCGAAGGCGGCGTCCCGGCCATCCTCCGGCAGCACGTCGGCTGGCCGCCCCCGTGCAGCACCGCGCCCGGGATCATCGGGGTGGCCTACGGCAGGAAGACAGCGGGCCCGGCCGGACAGGCGGTGAGCCTCATGCCGGGGTATGCCGGCGGAGGAAATCCACCACCCTCGCCTCCTGCGCCGCCAGATGCGCCGGGCCGCGCCATTTCTCCAGCACTTCTACCCCCGGCAGCAGGCTGGCGAGTTCGGCGCTGGTCGCCGTGGGATGCGGCGTATCCGTGCCCGGCAGCAGCATGGTCGGCACCGGGCAGGCGCGGGCGAAGGCGCGATCGACGCTGAAGACGAAGCCGCCGTCCCACATGGCGTGGCCGAAGGCGGCGATGGCGGCCGCGTCGAGCCCGGGGCGGGCGGCGCGCTGGTCGCGACCCCATTCGGCATGGCTCTCGGGGAAATACTCAGGATGGTCGGGGTGCTGGCCGATCGGATTCTGCAGCACGGCCGCGGTGACCCGCGCGGGCGCCGCCGCGGCCGCCTTCAGGCAGAAGCTGCCGCCGATGCAGCCGCCCAGCACGTGGAAGCGGTCGAAGCCGAGGTGGTCCATCAGCGCCAGGTGATCGGCCGCATAGGTATGCCAGCCATGATCGGCCTCGATCGCCGTCACCGACTGCCCGGCATTGCGCTGGTCCATGGCGATGGCGGTGAAGCCGGCCGCCGGCAGCGCCCGGGTCCAATCGACCCAGGGCCGGGCCGGGCCTTCGGCGGGGGCGGCCCACATCTCCAGCCGCGACCGCAGGCCGCCCGGCGCGAACAGCAGCACGGGATAGCCCGCGCCATGGGTCTCGTAGTGGATCCGGCCGTCCGGCCGCTGCAGAAATGCCATGGGTTAGCGGTGTCCTGCTGCCTGGAGGGCCTTACGCGCCGTTACACCCTGCCCTGCTTACGCGCCAATCCTGCCCTGATCATGCCCTGGCCGACACCCATCCTGCGGCCTGGATCATTCAGCAGGAGGATATCATGCGCCGCCTTCTCATCGCAGCCGCCCTCGGCCTCGGGCTGCTCGCGGCCGCAGGGGCCGGCGGCCCCGCCAAGGCCGCAGCCTTCGGTGCCCATTCCCTCGGCGCTCACCAGGGCATTGCGGCCGCCGACAGCGGCCCGGCCGTCATGCCGGTGCAGTATCGGCCGCAGGGCCATTACCAGCCACGGCATTATGCGCCGCCGCGCCACTACGCCCCGCCGCGCCATCACCATTGGCATCGTCCCGCGCCGCCGCGCCATGGCTGGCACCAGCCGCGGCCACGGCCGCAACAATACGGCTGGCGCTACTGAGGCCACCGCCCCCGCCGGCGTGGCATGGCCGACGTGGCATGGCCTGCATCGCACGGATGCAGGCCATGATCCGTGGCGGAGCCCCGGCGGGGTCCCGTTCGGCCAAGTATTGTTGCAAAACCTGGTCTCACTGCGGCGGCTGAGTGAAGCGTGATCGCCAACCGGTGCAATGCCGTGTCGCGGCAGCGCCGCATGTGCCAGGTTGGTTCATGACAAACAGTGGCGAAGCGACTCCGATCGTGACCGGGCAGGCCAGCCGGCACGACCATGCCACGCCAGGCCCGACCGGCCGCATGGCTTGACCGGCTTCCGGCCCATCCTCCGTCCCGCCCCCAGGCCCGCCCCCCGGCCCGCCCCAGTCGCAACCGGGGCCTCGCCATGACGGAGGCTCCCGCCCATCCCATCGTCGGGGTCGGCGCCTCGGCCGGCGGCGTCGAGGCGCTCGAAGGTTTCTTCCGGGGCATGCCGGAGAAGCCGGGCGTCGGCATCGTCGTGGTCACCCACCTCAACCCGGATTACCGCAGCCACCTGCACGAGATCCTGGCGCAATACACCGGCATGCCGGTCCATGTCGCCGCCGACGCCATGCCGGTCGCACCCGACACCGTCTATGTCCTGCCGCCCGGCGGCATCCTCGGCATCGCCGGGGGGCAACTGAAACTGAAGCGCGACGGCGAACACGGCCGCGAGCGCAAGCCGATCGACGTCTTCCTGTGCGAACTGGCGGCCGACCAGGGCGAGACAGCGGTCGGCGTCGTCCTCTCGGGCGGCGACTCGGATGGCACGCTCGGCGTCAAGGCCATCAAGGAAGCCGGCGGGCTGACCCTGGCGCAGGCGGCCGACGGCCACGGTCCGCAGCATCCGAGCATGCCCAATAGCGCCATCTCCGCCGGCTTCGTCGATTTCGCCGTGCCGGTCGATACGATGGGCAGCCGCATCGCCGAATTCGCCCGCAGCATCGGCATGCCCATCGCCTTCGATCCGGCGGCGGTCGATGATCCTGCCAACGAACGCCAGCTCGACGATGCCCGGGGCGAGATCTATGGCGTGCTGCGTAGCCAGCTCGGCCACGATTTCTCGGGCTACAAGTCGAAGACCTTCCTGCGCCGGGTCAGGCGGCGCATGCATATCATTCAGATCGGCGGGATCGCCGCCTATGTCGAGCGGCTGCGCCAGGACCCGCAGGAGGTCCGCGCCCTGTTCCGCGACCTGCTGATCGGCGTCACCAGTTTTTTCCGCGACGCCCAGGCCTTCGAGCACCTGGCCCAGCAGGTGATACCGAAGCTGTTCGAGGACCGTGGCGCCGATGAGGCGGTGCGGGTCTGGGTACCGGGCTGCGCCACCGGCGAGGAGGTCTATTCCATCGCCATCCTGCTGCGCGAGCAGATGGACCGCCTCAAGACGGTTCCCCGGGTGCAGGTCTTCGCCACCGACATCGACGAAGCGGCGCTGGCCGTGGCCCGTGCCGCGCGCTACCCCGAGCCGCTGCTCGAAGGCATCACCGCGGAGCGGCGGCGGCGCTTCTTCACCCCCGATGGCGGCAGCTACGTCGTGGCCAAGGCGGTGCGCGACCTCTGCATCTTCTCGCCGCACAGCGTCATCCGCGATCCGCCCTTCTCGCGCATCGACCTGGTCTCCTGCCGGAACCTGCTGATCTACCTGGGGCCGGACGTGCAGGGCCGGGTCGTACCGGTCTTCCATTATGCGCTGCGGCCGGATGGTTACCTGTTCCTCGGCACCGCCGAGACCATCGGCCAATTCGGCGACCTCTTCGCCCCGATCGAGAAGAAGCACCGCATCTTCCGCCGGCGCCCGAACCCGGCCTCCGGCCCCCGGCTGCCCTATGCCCTGCCGGGCCTGCCGTCCGGTGCATTGCCGGGCGGCGGGGGACACAAGCCGACGCATAGCAGCCTCGCCCTGCGCCAGGCGGTGGAAAGCCAGGTGCTCGAACGTTTCTCGCCGCCCTTCGTGGTGGTGAACCGGGACAGCGACGTCACCTATTATTCCGCCCGCACCGGCAAGTATCTGGAGGCCACCGCCGGCGCGCCGACCCGGCACATCATGACCCTGGCGCGGCGCGGGCTGCGGCTCGACCTGCGCGCGGCGCTGCGCGAGGCGGTCGAGAGCGGCAGCACCGCGATCCGCGAGGGCGTGGTGGTCGAGGACGAGGATGGCCGGGTCCAGATGACCACCCTGACGGTCGAGCCGCTGCGCGACAGCGACCGCGACGAGCCGCTGTACCTGGTATTGTTCACCGACGAAGGCCCGGTGCTCAGCCGCGAGGAGGCGAAGAGCCGGGTCCGTAGCCAGGATGGCGCCGCGGTCCAGCTCGAACGGGAATTGCGCGAAACCCGCGAAAAACTGCAGTCGCTGGTCGAGGAATACGAGACGGCGCTCGAGGAGCTGAAATCCTCGAACGAGGAGTTGGTCTCGGTCAACGAGGAGATGCAATCCACCAACGAGGAGCTGGAGGCCTCGAAGGAGGAACTGCAATCGGTCAACGAAGAACTGCAGACCGTCAACGGCGAGCTCAACGGCAAGGTCGAGGAGCTGGACCGGGCCAATGCCGACCTGCAGAACCTGTTCGAGAATGCCGATGTGGCCATGGTCTTCCTCGACGCCGATCTGGTGATCCGCAGCTTCACCCCGGCCGTCGCCAAGGTGTTCAAGATATTGCCGGGCGACCGTGGCAGGCCGATCACCGACCTCGCCAGCCGCTTCAGCCTGCCCGATCTCGAAAGCCATATCCACGCGGTGCTGGCGAGCGAGACCGCCATGGAGCACATGGTCGATCACGCCGATGGCGGCACGCATTACCTGATGCGGCTGTCGCCCTACCGGGGAACCGACAGGCGGACCAAGGGCGTGGTGGTCTGCTTCATCGACGTCACCAGCCTGGCCGAGGCCGAAAGCCGCCAGCAGGTGCTGATCGCCGAATTGCATCACCGCACCCGCAACCTGCTGACCGTCGTGCAGGCCATCGCGGCGATGACCCTGGGCAAGGGCAGCACGCTGAAAAGCTTCACAGATCGGCTCACCGCCATGGGCCGGGTGCAGGCCCTGGTCAACCATATCGGCCGGGGCGAGATCGACCTGGCCGAGCTTATCCGGCTCGAGGTCATGGCCCATGCCGGGGCCGAGAATGGCCGGGTGCGCTGCGGCGGCCCGCCGGTGGCGCTCGGCCCGATGCAGGTGCAGGCGCTCGGCCTGGCGGTCCATGAGCTGGCCACCAATGCGGTGAAATACGGCGCGCTGAAGCAGGACAACGGCCAGCTGGACATCGACTGGCGGCTCGCCCGGGATTCCCGTGACGGGCCCTGCGTCATACTCGACTGGCGGGAAAGCGGCGTCGTCATGCCACCGGAGCCGCCGGCGCGCGGCTACGGCCGCGAATTGATCGAGCGGGCGCTGGCCTATACGCTGGGCGCCGAGGCGAAGCTCAACTTCCGGCCGGATGGCGTCAGCTGCCGGATCGAGGTGCCGCTCGGCGGGCGTCCCGGCCGCGGCCTGCATGACAAGGGCTGACCGGGAACTAGGCCTGACCGGGAACGGGGCCTGACCGGGAACGGGGCCTGACCGGGACGAGGGCTGACCGGGCGCGACCGTCCGAGGCCGGTCCTGCCGGGAGGCTTTCCGGAGGTTTGCCGAACACCCTGCCACCCCTGGTGCAATCGGCCGGGAGGCGGTTGGATGGGTCGCCGTATCCACGACCCGAAGCGAAGGAATCCCGGTGCCCGATCGCGGTCCGCAGCCCCGTCCCGACCTGCTGGCGCTGGTCGCCATGGCGATCATCCTGCTGGTGCTGGTCGGCGGCTACCTGATCTTCCCCTGGCTGCAGCAGTTGGTCGGCTACCAGGATTGCGTGGCCTCCGGCCGCATCACCGGCTGCTAGACCATGATCGCCGCGGCGGCCATGCTGGAACCGGGTGCTGGGGCCGGGTAACGACGGCTTGCTTCTTGCGAGGTTCGGCCTTGTCGTTCATGCAGCGATGCGGCCACACAGCAACCCGGGCCGATCGGAAGGAATACTGGATGCCGCCGTCTGCGATCGTGCTCGGGGCCGGGATGGTCGGCGTCTCGGTGGCCCTCCATCTGCGGCGGCGGGGCTATGACGTCGTGCTGGTGGACCGCCAGGGGCCGGGCGAAGGGGCCTCCTTCGGCAACGGCGGGCTGATCCAGCGCGAGGCGGTCTATCCCCACCCCTTTCCCCGCGCGCTGGCCGAGCTGCGGCGCATCGCCGGCAACCGCGCCATCGACGTGTCCTACCATCCGCTGGCCCTGCCGGGTTTCGTCTCGCCGCTGCTGCGCTACTGGTGGCATTCCGAGCCGCGCCGCTACCTGCAGGCGGTGCAGTCCTATTCGCGGCTGATCGCCACCTGCCTCGACGAGCATCTGGCGCTGGCCACCGGGACCCCGGCCATGGCGCTGCTGCGGCCGATCGGCTGGATGCGGCTGTTCAGCGACCCACGGCTGCTCGACGCCGCGCTGGCCCAGGCGGCGGTGGCGCAGCGCGACTACGGCATCGATTTCGCCGCGCTCGACAGCGCCGCCCTGGCCGCCGCTGAACCGCATCTGCTGGCGGCGCGGACCGGCGCGATCCATTGGAAGGACCCGCTCTCGGTCAGCGATCCGCATGCCCTCACCCTGGCCTATGCCGGCATGTTCACCGCGGCCGGCGGCAGCCTCGCCATCGGCGATGCGGCGACGCTGGAGCGCTCCGGCACCGGCTGGCGGGTGCAGACCGCGACGGGGCCGGTCGAGGCGGCCGAGGTGGTCGTCGCGCTGGGTGCCGCCTCGGCGACGCTGACCAAGCGCTTCGGCTATGCGCCGCCGGTCTTCGGCAAGCGCGGCTACCACATGCATTTCGGCCTGCGGGGGAATGCGACGCTCAATCGGCCGATCCTCGATACCGACAGCGGCTTCCTGCTGGCGCCGATGCGGGCCGGCATCCGGCTGACCACCGGGGCCGAATTCGCCCGGCCGGAGGCACCGCCCAGCCCCGTCCAGCTCGACCGCGCCGAGCCTATCGCCCGCCAATTGCTGCCGCTGGCCGATCGGGTGGATGCGACACCCTGGATGGGCACGCGTCCCTGCACGCCGGACATGCTGCCGATCATCGGTCCGCTGCCTGGCCAGGCCGGCGCCTGGTGCGCCTTCGGCCATGCGCATCAGGGCCTGACCCTCGGCCCGACCACCGGGCGGCTGCTGGCGGAGATGATGCTGGGCGAGGTGCCCTTCGTCAGCCCGGAGCCCTATCGGGCGACGCGATTCTAGGCGCCACCAAGCCAGGGGTCTGGCGCC
>JAQGIA010000322.1 GCA_028291445.1 Belnapia sp. | reverse complement strand
GGCTGATCTCGATCCACTTCGTCAACGTCGCCGGCAGCGTGCTGGTGGCGCCCTTCGGCGGCACCGAGCGGCGCTTCTCGACCAACCCCTTCTGCGTCGGCGTGCCGACCAGCCCGCCGGTGGTGCTCGACTTCGCCACCTCGCTGGTCGCCGAAGGCAAGGTGCTGGTCGCCAGCAATGGCGGCAAGGCACTGCCGCATGATGCGCTGGTGGAGCCGGACGGCACCCTCTCGGCCGATCCGCATACCCTGTACGGCGACTATGACCAGATCGGCCCGCGCAACGCGTCCAACGGGCTGGGCGCGATCCGTGCCTTCGGCGAGCACAAGGGCTCCGGCCTCGCCCTGGTCTGCGACCTGCTGGCGGGCGCCTTCACCGGCGGCGGCTCCTCCGGCCCGGTCAAGGAACGCGGGCGGATCAGCAACGGCATGCTGTCGATCTACATCTCGCCGAAGCATTTCGGCTCGCCGGCCGAATTCCTCAAGACGGCCGAGGATTACGTCGCCTGGATCAAGACCTGCAAGCCGGCGGCCCCGGGCGGCGAGGTGCTGGCACCGGGCGAGCCCGAGGCGCGGCTGAAGGCCGAACGCCTGGCCAAGGGCGTGCCGCTGCAGCCGGATACCTGGGCCAGCATCGTCGCCTGCGCCCGCAGCCTCGGCGTCGCGGTTCCGAATTGAGCGACCCGAACTGAACGACCCGGACTGAACCCAATGACCGAGCAAGCCACCGCGGCCCGCTATGGCCGTTACGCGGCACTGCGCCGGCGCATCCTGACCGATGCCTCGAAGCGCATCCCGCTCGCCAGCCTTGCCCAGCAGGCCCGTGCCCTCTCGCTATGGGACGGCAAGCAGGTCAGGCCGGGCGACGAGATGCAGCTCGCGGCGGTCTTCGACCTCGGCGTGCTGGACCCCTTGGGCGACCATGGCCGCGCCTTCGACCGCCAGGCCAAGGCGGAGGCGCCGATCCCCGGCAGCGACGAGTACCGGCTGATCGGAGCGCTGGCGACGGCGGAATTCGGCCTGTTCCGCATCCATGGCCCGCAGCCCGAGGGCGGCGTCAGGGCCACGAGCTTCCCGGATGGCGAGGCGCTGGTGATCTGGGACCGCTTCCTCGATCGCAACCGGGCGCCCGGCGCGCTGGTCGGCGCCCGGCTCGCCCGGCCGGACGAGGACCTGCCGATCACCTGCGGCGCCGTCGTCTCGCTGGATTCCCGGGTGGTGGAACGGCTGCTGCTGGACACCCCGGCGCAGCGCGGCCCGGTGTTGCCGAGCCAGCCGCTGCCGGATGACGGCGCGGCGCTGGAACGGCTGGTGGCGGAACCCGCGGCGCGGCTGAAGCTGGCCGCCCTCGCGCGTGGGCGGGGCTTCGCCGCCATGGTGTACCGCTGCGCCATCGACCTGGGGCTGATGGGCGCCATTCCCGGCCGCACGCCTCCCGACCTCATGCGGACCTGATCCGCCGGAAAAAGGCTTCCCGATGCATCGCCTGCTGCTCGCCCCGCTGGTCGCCCTGCTGGCCCTGGCCGCCGCCCCACCCGTGGCGCTGGCTTTCCCCGACCGGCCGATCACCTTCGTCACCGGCTATGCGCCGGGTGGCTCGACCGATATCGCCGCCCGCATCCTGGCCGAGCGGCTGGGCGCCAACCTCGGGCGGGAGGCGCGGGTGGTGGTGGAGAACCGGCCCGGCGCCGCCGGCATCGTCGCCAGCGAATGGCTGAAGCGCCAGGCGCCGGATGGCCATACCATCATGCTGGTCGAAAGCTCCTCGCATGCCATCGCGCCGGCGGCGCTGGTCGGCGGCACGCGCTACAACCCGGTCGAGGATTACTCCCACCTCGGGATCATCGGCACGGCGCCGCTGATCCTGGTGGTGAACAAGGACTTCCCCGCGACCACGGCGCCCGAGGTGCTGGCCCGGCTGCGCGCCGCGCCGCCGGATACCTTCACCTATGCGACCTCGGGCGTCGGGGCGATCGTGCATCTGGCGCCGGAGATGCTGGCGCTCGATCTCAAGACCCGCTTCGTCCACGTGCCCTATCGCAGCGGCGGGCAGATGCTGACGGCGATCTTCCAGGGCGAGGGCCAGTTCGGTATCGCCGTGCTGGCCTCCGCCGCGCAGCAGGTGCGGGACGGGATGGTCCGCGGCATCGCGGTGACGGGCAACCGCCGCTCCCCCTCCTTCCCCGATCTGCCGACCCTGGCCGAGGCCGGCGTCCCCGGCTACGAGATGACCACCTGGAACATCCTGCTCGGTCCGCCGAACATGCCGGCCGCGGTGCAGGCGGCGCTGAACCAGGCGCTGGTCGCCTCGCTGGCCGAGCCGGCATTGCGCCAGCGGCTGCTGACCGCGGGGGTGGAGGCCTGGACCGCGCCCAATTCCCCGGCCGAGGCGCGGGAATTCCTGGTGCGGGAGGTGGCGAAGTTCCGGACGGTGGTGGAGCGCACCGGAGTGAAGCTGGAGCCCTGAGGGGCCTAGGTCTTCTCCTGATCCGATCCCGGCCTTGGCCCGGCCGGCGGCCCGATAAGCCGGCGGATCTGCGCCAGGATGTCCGGCGCATCCCAGGCCAGGTCGCCCTCCACCCGGGCGCGTTCCTGGCCCTGGCGGTCGATGACGAGGGTGGTGGGCAGGCCGCGGGCGCCCAGCGCCCGGCTCGCCGCGCCACGCGGGTCCAGCCAGACGCCGAGTTGGCGGATGCCCCGGTCGCGGTAGAAGGCCTCGACCTGGGCGCGGCCGCCGCGGTCCGAGGAGAGCGCCAGGATGGTGATCCCCTCCGCCGCCAGCGCCGCCTGGGTGCGGTCGAGCGCCGGCATCTCCGCCACGCAGGGCGGGCACCAGGTCGCCCAGAGGTTGATCAGCAGGCCGCGGCCGGGGAAGTCGGCGATGCCATGCGGCTTGCCCTCGGCGTCGGTGAAGCCGAATTCGGGCAACGGCTTCGGGGCAGCCTCGGTCAGCCGTGCCGGCCCGGCGGCCCAGGCCCCGGACCAGGGGGCCCCCGGCCAGGGGGCAACGGACCAAGGGGTAGCAGACCAGGGGGCTTTGCGCCCCACCCCTGCCCCCGCTAGGGTCCCGGCCGCCGCCAGGAGCATCCTTCGGCGGGACCCACGCAGTCCGGAAAGCGCAGCCATCGTGTCAACTTCCACCCCTGGCAACTCCCAATGGGGCGGCCGCTTCGCCGCCGGTCCTTCCGCCATCATGCAGGCGATCAACGCCTCCATCGGCTTCGACCGCAAGATGTTGCGCCAGGTTATCCGGGGCAGCCTCGCCCATGCCGCCATGTTGTCCCGGGTCGGGATCATCTCAAGTGCGGATGAGACGGCGATCCGGGAGGGGCTGGAGGCCATCGCGGTGCGCATCGAAGCGGGGGATTTCCCCTGGGACGAGGCGCTGGAAGACATCCACATGAACATCGAGGCGCGGCTGACCGCGGCCATCGGCGAGGCCGGCAAGCGGCTGCATACCGGGCGCAGCCGCAACGACCAGGTGGCGCTCGACGTCCGGCTCTGGGTGCGGGATGCGATCGACGGGCTCTCGGCCCAGGTCGAGGATGTGATGCGGGCGCTGGCGGCGCGGGCGACGGAGCATGCCGGCACCGTCATGCCGGGTTTCACCCATCTTCAGCCGGCCCAGCCGGTGACCTTCGGCCACCATATGCTGGCCTATGTCGAGATGCTGTCGCGCGACCTCTCGCGGCTGGCGGATTGCCGGCGGCGCATGAACGAAAGCCCGCTCGGCGCCGCGGCCCTGGCCGGCACCGGCTTTCCCATCGACCGGCATATGACCGCCACCGCACTCGGCTTCGACGGGCCGACGCGGAACAGCCTCGACAGCGTGGCCTCGCGCGACTTCGCCGCCGAATTCCTGTTCTGCTGCGCCATGTGCGCGACCCATCTCTCCCGCTTCGCCGAGGAGGTGGTGATCTGGACCAACCCCTATTTCGGCTTCATCCGGCTGTCGGATGCCTTCACCACCGGCAGCTCGATCATGCCGCAGAAGCGCAACCCCGATGCGGCCGAGCTGGTGCGCGGCAAGACCGGGCGGATGACCGGGGCGCTGGTCGGGCTGCTGACCGTGCTGAAGGGCCTGGCGCTGACCTATTTCAAGGACATGCAGGAGGACAAGGAAGGCGTCTTCGACGCCGCCGAGAACCTGGCCCTCTGCCTCGCCGCGGTCGGCGGCATGGTGCGCGACATGCAGCCGGATGTGGCGCGGCTGGAACAGGCGGCCGGCGCCGGCTTCTCGACCGCGACCGACCTGGCCGACTGGTTGGTGCGGAGTTTGAGGATGCCCTTCCGCGATGCGCATCACGTGACCGGGCGGCTGGTCGCCCGGGCCGAGGCGAAGGGCTGCGACCTGGCCGGGCTGAGCCTGGCGGAGATGCGGGCGGAGGAGCCGCGCATCACCGATGCGGTCTACGGGGTGCTGACGGTGGCGGCCTCGGTCGCCTCCCGCACCTCCTATGGCGGCACCGCCCCGGAGAATGTCCGGCGCATGGCCGCCGAGTGGCAGGAGCGGCTGGCATGAAGCCCTTCATCGCGGTGCTGCTGGCGCTCGCGGTCCCCTTGGCCGGTTGCGGCCGCGCCGGGCCGCCCCGCCCGCCGGGGCCGAGGGAGCAACTCACCTATCCCCGCGCCTATCCGGCGCCGGATGCGCTGCCGGCCCCGCTCCGGCTCGCGCCGCCGGATACCGCGCCGCTGGCGCCGCTCGGCAGGGTCCCGGGCTCGGCACCGGACACGCCGGAGACCCCACCCGCCCTGCGCTGAGGGCAACCATGGCCGGCCGTGGCCGTTCGCTTCGAAAGCGGGAGGCGCGGCATGCGGATTCACCATTTCGATTGCGGCCCGGCACGCCCCCTCGGCGGCGCGCTGATGGATGGCGTCAGCCCCGGGGCCATCGGCCGGCTGACCTGCCATTGCCTGGCGATCGAGACCGACCGGCACGGCGTGGTGCTGGTCGATACCGGGCTCGGACTGCGCGACATGGCGCATCCCTGGTCGCGGCTGCCCCTCCTCAATGCCGCCAGCCTGCGCTTCCGCTTCGACGCGAACCACACGATGCTGCGGCGCCTGCGCCATGCCGGCCTGTCGCCCCGCGACGTGCGGCATATCGTCATGACGCATCTCGACTTCGACCATGCCGGCGGGCTGATCGATTTCCCCGAGGCCCGGGTGCATGTGATGGAACCGGAGGCAGAGGCCGCCCAGGCGCGCCGCGGCCTCCTCGACCAGGCCCGCTACCGCCCGGCGCAGTGGGGCGATACCCGCCGCTGGCACCGCTACCCCGAGCGCACCGCCGGCCGCTGGTTCGGCTTCGATGCGGTGACCGAGTTGGAGGGTCTGCCGCCCGAGTTCCTGCTGGTGCCGCTGCCCGGCCATAGCGCGGGCCATGCCGGGGTTGCCATCGAGGGTCCGCGCGGCTGGATGCTGCATGCCGGCGACACCTATTTCAACCGCGCCGAGGTCCATGCCGCCCGGCCGCATTGCCCGCCGGGTGCCGCGGCCTATGAGCGCATCATGGCCTGGGATGCGAGGCTCGGCCGGGCCAACCAGGCACGGGTCCGCGCCCTGGTGCAGGAGGAGCCGACGCCGCTGGCGGTCTTCTGCACGCATGACCCGGTGGAATACGTCGCCATGGCGGTCTGGCAGGGCAATGCCGCCAATGACCGCGGCGCCGACCGACAGGTGGCCTGAGCCCGGTTCGTCAACCCTTCCGGCACTGCATGGCATAGCCGGGATCATCCGGCGAGAAGCTGGCGTTGATCTCGTCGTTGCCTACCACCCAGCCGAGCTGCGTCATGCCGAGGAAGGCCAGGCCGCCGGTGGTCTGCGGCGGGCCGAAGCGGCGGGTGAGCAGGGCCTTGAAGGCCTCGTCGTCGTCGCGGCTGCGGACCCCGTAGGTCACGCATTCCAGCCCGTTCCCCGCGATGGCGAAGGAGAAGACGGTCCGCAGCACCAGCGTGCCATCGGTGAACTCGCCGCTGGCGGCGGTCACCAGCGGCGGGACGCGCGGCCGCCGGGCCTCCGGCAGCAGCGCGACCTTGCCGCGCGATGCGGCGACGACCTGCTCCGGCGTCATGCCCCAGCGGGTATATTGCCAATCGGCCAGGGCCGGTGGCGCGAGGAGCATGGCAGCCAGGCCCAGGGCGAGCGGTCGCATGGCAAGACCCTTGGAGTGAAGACCCTAGGGTTTCAGCTTGGCCGCCCGGGTTCAAGCGTTTCGTCGGCTGCGGCTGCGGGCATGGGCAGTTGCCGGGGCTGGCGGCAGGGTACTAGCCTCCGGACAACGCCACCGGAGGAAACCATCATGCCCGAGCTGACGATCACCCCGCTCGGCTACGCGCTGGGCGCCCAGGTCACCGGCCTCGACCTGCGCCGGCCGCTCGGCGATCTCGTCCGTCGCCGGCTGTACGACGCCTGGCTGCGGCATGGCGTGCTGGTCTTCCCGGACCAGCCGCTGACGCCGGAGCAGCACATCGCCTTCTCGGCCAATTTCGGCACGCTGGACGACCACGCATCCCAGGCGCCGGAAACCTTGCTGGAAGGCCACCGGGAGATCCTGGTGGTGACCAACAAGCACCGGCTCGGCAAGCCCAGCGGTACCCGCAACACCGGCCGCAACTGGCACACCGACCTGTCCTACACGCTGCGCCCGGCCAAGGGCTCCCTGCTGCTGTGCCAGGAGAAGCCGCCGGTCGGCGGCGACACCATGTTCGCCAACCTCACCCTGGCCTATGAGACGCTGAGCCCGAAGATGCAGGCCATCCTGGATGGGCTCGAAGCGGTGCACGACGTGTCGCTGGTGAAGGGGATCGGGGCGCGCGACCCGGCGATCGTCCAGGCCATGCGCAGCCGCAACCCGGCGGTGGTGCATCCGATGGTGCGGGTGCATCCGGATACCGGCCGGAAATCGCTGCTGGCCGGGGAGCGGGTCAGCCATATCCTCGGCTTCTCCGAGGAGGAGAGCACGGCGCTGCTCGACTTCCTCAACGCCCATGCGACGGCGCCCGAATTCGTCTATCGCCATCGCTGGTCGGTTGGCGACATCCTGCTGTGGGACAATCGCTGCACCTGCCATGTGGCGCTACCGGATTTCGACCAGACCCAGCCACGGCTGATGCTGCGCTGCTCGCTGAAGGGCGAGGCCGAGGGGCGGCTGGCCGAGCCGGCGCCGGCGGCAACCCGCGAGCAGATGATCCAGACGGTGGCGCAGCTCTCGTGAACCTGCGTGAAGGGCCTGGGCGCCGCACGCTGCTGGCGGGGCTGGTGGCGGCTCCCGCCCTGGCCCTGGCCCTGACCCTGGCCCAGGCCCAGGCCCAGGCTCCTGCCTCGGCGCAGGGAACATATCCCAGCCAGACCATCCGCATCGTCGTCCCCTACGTGGCGGGCGGCACCACCGATTTGGTCGGCCGCATGGTGGCGGAGGCGCTGGCCGAGCGGCTGCCGCGCCCGGTGGTGGTCGAGAACCGCGGCGGCGCCAGCGGCATCATCGGCTCGGAAGCGGTGGCCCGCGCCGCGCCGGACGGCCACACGCTGCTGCTCTGCGCCAGTGCCCATGCGGTGCTGCCGGCGCTGTATCCCAACCTCACCTGGGACCCGATCGCGGATTTCACCCCAATCGCCCCGGTGGCGGCGACGCCCTACATGCTGGTGGTGCATCCCTCCCTGCCGGTGCGGTCGGTGGCGGAGCTGGTGGCGCTGGCCAAGGCGCAGCCGGGCAAGCTGAATTTCGCCTCCACCGGCATGGGCACGGCGCAGCACCTGGCCGGGGAGCAGCTCAAGCGGCTGGCGGATATCGACCTGCTGCATGTTTCCTACCGCGGCAGCGGTGCGGTGCGGGCGGATCTGCTGACCGGCCGGATCAACCTGATGTTCGAGAATGTCGCACTGACCATCGGCATGGTCGAGCGCGGCGAGGTGCGCGGCCTGGCCGTCACCGGCCCCACCCGCACGCCGCTGGCGCCCGAGCTGCCGACGCTGACCGAACTGGGCTATCCGGAGGCGGAGATCGAGGGTTGGTTCGGCCTGCTCGCCCCGCCCCGCACGCCGCCCGCGATCGTCGCCGCGCTGAATGCCGTGGTGGCCGACTGGCTGCGTGGCCCGGCGGCGGCGCAGCGGCTGGCCGGGCTGGGTGCCCGGGTGCTGGGCGGGACGCCGGAGGCGCTGGCCGGTCT
>JAQGIA010000371.1 GCA_028291445.1 Belnapia sp. | reverse complement strand
GACCAGGCGGGCCTGCTCCTCACGCGCCCGCTGCTCGGCCGCGGCCCGCGCCGTCTGGCTTGCCTGGTCCTGCTGAGCTTGGTCCTGCGGGGCTTGGTCCCGTTGGGCCTGGGACTGCTCGGCCGCTGCGGCGCGTTGGCGCTCGGTGGCTTCGCGGGCGGCGGATTGGCGAAGCTGTTCCAGCCGCTGCTCCTCGGCCTGGCGGCCATCGCCGAGCAGCAGGAAGGCCGCCACGCCGGCCACCGCCAAGGCGCCGAGCCCGCCGGCGATCAGCCCGATCGGCCGTTTTTTCGCGCCCCCGGCCGCGCCGGGACGGGCTGGCGGCACCACGGGGGCCGGACCGGACAGCGGCCTGGGCCCGCCGGCCGGGGCACCGACCATGGTCGCATCGGTATCGAGGCCGGGCAGCGTGCCGGCCCCGGCAAAGCCCCCGCCGCCGGTCGCCTCGGCACCCGCTGCCGCCGGGGCGCTGGCAGCGGCCCGGATCGCCGCGGCGAAGGCGACGGCGGTGGCGTAGCGATCCTCCGGCCGCTTGGCCAAGGCCTTGGTGATCACCGCATCGAAGGCGCGCGGCGCGGTGACCGAAAGCTGCGAGGGCGGCGAAGGCTCGGTATGCAGCGCCTTGTGCATCACCGCGGAGAAGCCGCCCTCGAAGGGTTTCTCCCCGGTCAGCAGCTGGTACAGCATGACCCCGGCGGCCCAGATATCGGCCCGCGCATCCACCGTTTCGCCACGCAATTGCTCAGGCGCCATGTAGCTCGGCGTGCCCATGACGGTGCCGTCATGGGTCATCGAGGAATTCTCGAGCCGGGCGATGCCGAAATCGGCCATCTTCACCGTGGCGCCCTCGCCGGCATCCTGGGCCAGCATGATGTTGCCGGGCTTGATGTCGCGATGGACCACGCCGCGGCCATGCGAATAGGCCAGCGCCGCCAGGACCTGCTGCATGATCCGGGCGATCTCGGGGACGGGAAAGCGTTCCTTGCGGTCCAGCCGGTCCTTCAGCGAGCCGCCCTCGACCAGTTCCATGACGATCCAGGCGGTCTCGGCATTCTCGCCGTAGTCGTAGACGCCGACGATGTTCGGGTGGGACAGCCTTCCGGCGGCCTGGGCCTCGCGGCGGAAGCGGCCATGCGCCTCCTCCCCCTCCGGGTCGCCGGCCGGCGGCAGGCGGACCACCTTGATCGCCACGCGGCGCTGGATGTTGCGGTCGAGGCAATCATAGACGATGCCCATGGCGCCGCTGCCGAGGGTGCCCCGCAGCTCGTATTTGGCGGCGATCTCGTTCGGAATCATCCCAGCAGCAATCCCGGATCTCCCTGGTGTCCCGAAATGGACATTCGCAACGGCGTTGCGCCCGTCAGCTTCGGGACACCCGCCATTGTTCGCAGTGGCCTGCCGGTCCCTTCCGTACGCCGCAGGCAGCGACGAAGATCAGGGACAGGACGCTGGCAGCCATCCCGCTCCGGCATCCTACAACCTGGCGGCGGATTGCGCTGCCGAAGTTTGCGGCGCCGGCGCATCGCGCTCCGCCGCAGTGGCCGGCGCGGCACGCCGGCCGTCGCCGATCAGCGCGAAAGGCGCCCAGTAGAAGGGATGGCCGAACTCGTTCGGCAGCCGCCGGCCGGCCTCCTCGAGCAGCAGCAGCTGCGCCCCGCGCAGCGCCACGGCGGAGGATGCCCCGCCCTGCTGCCGGCGCAGCGAATCCGCCACAGTCAGCGCCGCGGCGCTGTCGTCCACCGCCCAATGCGTCACCATCAGCCCGCGCGCCCCGGCATAGAAGAAGGCGCGCGCCAGGCCGGACAGCGCCTCGCCGCCGCCCGCCCCGCCCGGCCCGCCGGTATTGCAGGCCGAGAGAATGATGAGATCGGCATCGAGCTTGAGGCCGAGCAGGTCGCTGGCCTTGACGAAGGCGCCCAGCGCATCCGGCGCCCCGGCCGGGGTCGAGACCACGATCGAGGGCTCCTGCAGGCAGGACAGCTCGCCCGGCAGCAGCGCATGGGTGGCGAGGTGGATGATCCGCCGCTGGCCGAGCTCGGCGCCCTTCAGCGTGGCGGCGGTGAAATCGGCGCCGAGATGGATATCCTGCGGCCGGGCGCCGGTCAGCCGCTGCGCCTCGATCACCTCGCCCCGCGTGCCGGGCAGCCGGACCAGCCCGGCGGCGAGCCTGGCGTCGGCGGCGCAGCGATCCTCGGGGAAGCTGCGGATGAGCTGGGCCTGGGTGGGGGGGATGAAATCGCCGAAGCCGGCATAGGCCAGCGGCGCGGTGGAGCCGAGGCCGGCGCCGCGCAAGGTCACCAGGGTCTGCGGCGAGGGGATGTGCACCACCGCATGGCGCTTGATGAGCCAGGGCGCCGCCCCCAGCGCGGCCGGGTCGGCCGGGCCGGTCAGCAGCATGCCGAAGGGAATGCCGAGCAACGCGCCATCGGGGGCGACGATCAGCGTCTCGGCGCCCTCCAGCGGCACGGCCAGCGGAGCCAGCAGCGCCGCGTACAATGCCTGGGCGGGGGCCGGGTCGAATACCGCCGGCCGGCCGGCGGCATCGATGACCCCGGCCCGCAGGGCATTCACCAGCCGGGCCACCTCGACCTCGGCGAGGTCGATCCGGGCCATCTGCACCGCGCCCTTGCGGACCATCAGCGCCCAGCCGTGGCGGCGGCCGAGCAGCATGGTGACCAGCGCCTCGCGCGGGGTGAGCGCGGCCCCGACCGCATCCGCATCCACCGCGCTAAGCAGCAATTGGCGATAGCCCGGGGCAGCGGCGGCGACGGTGCTCTCGGCCTCGGCCCGGGCCTGCTGCGCGGCGGCGATGCGGGCATCGACGGCGGGGCCCGGGGTGGTGTCGCGCTCGGCGAACAGCGCGCGCAGCACCTGGTCGGCATCCTGCAAACCGCGCACCGCATCGCCGACCCGGGCATCGCCGCCGGCGGCGCCGATCCGGGCGCTGGCCTGCTGCACGAAGCGGACGGTATTGCTGCGCTGGGCAAGCTGGGCGGCGGCGAAGGCTTCCTTCCGCAGCGCCCCGGCGCCGACCGGGCTGCCCAAGGGGCTGGCATTGGCCTCGGCATCCAGCGCATCGAGATAGGGCAGCACCAGGTTGATCGGCAAGGCGATCTGCCGGGCGCGGAGGATGGCGGCGCCGGCGCGGAAGGCGACCAGCGCCTCGCCGCGCCGGCCGTTCGCCAGCCGCCTGGCGCCGGACAGGAACAGCGTCACCGCTTCCGGGCGTTCCCCCGGCGCGGCGATGGCGAAGCGCCGGGCGGCGTTCTCCAACTGCCGGGCGGCGGCGTCGTCGCGGCCGAGCGAGCTGGAGGCGCTGGCCTCGGTGCGCAGCGAGCGGGCCACCAGCAGGCCGGATTCGAAGCCGGTCTGGCGCAGCAGCCGGCGGCTTTCGGCGATCATCGCCGGCGCCGCCGCGCGGCCCTCGCCACGGGACAGGTTGCGCGCCAGGTAGCGCCGCACCTCGGAGAGGCCGAGCATGGCAGAGACGGTGGCGGGGTCGCTGACCAGGCCGATGCCGGCATCGCCCTCCAGCATGCTCTGCGGCACCAGCGCGGCATAGGCGACTTCCGCCTCGCGCAGCTGGCCAACCCCCTCCGCCGCCCGGCCGTCGCGCACCGTGGCGAGGCCGCGGTAATGCGCCAACCGGGCAATGGCGACCGGATCGGCGGCCCGGGCGGCGAGCGGCGCCGCCCGGGCGAACAGCGCCTCGGCTTCCTGGGTGCGGCCCTGGTTCGAGAGGTTGAGACCGAGGTGGATCAGCGCGGTGACGGTATCCGGATTGTCCCGGCCGAGGACGCGTTCCTGCAAGGCCAGGGCGGCGCGGTAGGCATCCTCGGCGGCGGCGAAATTCTCCGCATTGTTCAGCTCCCGCCCGACGTTCATCAGTTCCTCGTAGCGGCCGACGTCATTGGCGCTGAAGGCCTCGGCGGCCATCCGGCGGACCGCGATCTCGAGCGCCGCGGAGCGGGCCTGGCCGGCGCCGGCCGTAGTAGCCGCCTGGCCGGCAGCGAGGCGTTCCATCACCGGGGTCGCGGTGGCGACGCCGTCGGCCAGCACCGGACCCTCCGGCCCGGCGGCGACCAGCGCCACATGCGGCCAGCCGCCGTTCTTGCGGGTGCAGGCGAGCAGCCGAGCGGGGATGCCGCCGGACAGCGTCGTCGCCTGCGGCGGGGCGCAGCTCACCCGCTGGTCGAGCCAGGTGCGCCAGAGCCCGCCCCTGGCCAGGGCATCGAGCTGGGCCGCGCCGGTCGCGCCGCGCAGCTGCAGGACGCGGGCCGCCGGTTGGGTCCAGCCGCCGCAATAGAGGTCGCGGCTGCGCGCGACCGGCAGGTCGGCCGGCAGGGCGCTGCCGGATTGGGCGATGCAATCCTCCCCCTTGGCGTCCTTGCCGGCCGGCTCGCCCGGGCCGGTGGCGGCGCTGGCGGCGACATAGGCCTCGGCCGGCGGCCGGGTGCAGCCGGCCAGCGCCAGCAGCAGGGCGCCGGGGAGGAGAAGACGGCTGATCGGCGTGCGGCTCATTCGTCGTCGTCCTCCTCGGCGATATTCGGGATCAGCACGTCGGTGGCGTTGATCCGGTTGTTCTCGATGGTGAAACTGGTCCGGTCGGTCGGCCGTGGCGGGATGATCTGGATCGAGGGCGGCACCACGCAGTTGATCGAGCTGATGACGCAGCCATTGACCCGGTAGCGCTGCAGATCCTGCGGCGGGATCGGCCGGGTGATATCGGCGAAGCGCGCCGCCTCGGCACCCTGGGAGCCGCCGAGCGCGCCGGACAGCGTCATCGTCCCGCCGGCGCCATGCACGCCGAGCCGGCCGGCGATGACATTGCCCAGGATGCTGCCGCCATCGACCAGCAGGAAGACCGCCGAGCGCCCGGCGTCGACGTCGATCGCCACGTTGCCCGCCGCACTCGCCTGGTTCGGCGAGCCGAAGGCGCCGGGCGATTGCGCACCGGGGGCGCCGCGGACCTGGGTCGGCTGCTGCGCCGCGATCAGCCCGGGCATGTCCGGCTGGACCTGGGTCAGCGGGTTGGGTCCGGT
>JAQGIA010000348.1 GCA_028291445.1 Belnapia sp. | reverse complement strand
CGAGGTGGTCGAGATCAGCCAGCCGTTGTTGCCGATGGGAATGAAGACACCGATGTCCATGGTCGCTCGCCCTCGATCGGGTCGCCGACCGCTGCGATGGCGGTGGCTGGCCGAAGGTCAGAGCAGGCAAATCGCGTGCCGTGGAATTATCGGGCAGATGCCGGCCATCGATGATGGCAGAGGATATTTTGCGGGCATAAATGCAACAGAATGCACATTTAATCATCGGAATTAGGGTGAGCTCCGCTGATTTGCCTGTTTAGGGGACGTTTTGTGCGATGCACCATGATGGATGCGCGCGTTAGGCTCCGCACCTGACCCGGCCACCGTCCGCTCCAGCCCCACCATGTCGGCACGCCGCACCAACAGATCAGGAGGCATGATGTCGAAGCTGCTCGATGGCCCCGGGGTCCCGCGCCCGACCCGCCGCAAGGTGATGCAGGCCGCGCTCGGCGCCGCCGCCGGCTCCGGCCTGATCGGCGGCTTCCCGACGATCTGGGCGCAGAACATCAAGGACATCACCATCCAGCATGCCGGCCCGCCGGTGACCGCGATCGGCCTCATCGCCGACCAGGCGACCAAGGACCTCGGCTTCACCGTGCGGATGCAGGCGAGCGAGAACGCCGACCTGCTGAACCGCTTCCTGTCGCAGTCGAGCGCGATCGACGTCGCCGATATCAGCCTGCCTTTCCTGAAGTACCTGGTCGGCCGCAACGTGCTGCAGGCCATGCCGCGCAGGAAGCTGACCAACTACGACAAGTCGATCCCGCTGTTCACCAAGGGCCGCTACGCCGATGGCCGGGTCGCTTCGCCGCAGGGCATCGCGCCCTTCGGCGTACTCTACGCGACGGATGCCGAGGCCAAGGCCTTCGCCACGGGAGAGACCGACTGGCTGACCGGCATCCCGGCCGTCACCAATGCCGATACGCTGGGCATCCGCCCCGATCTCACCGGCCGTCCGGTCGACAGCTGGGCCGATCTGCTCGACCCGGTCTTCAAGGGCAAGGCGGCGCTGCAGGACCAGCCGACGGTCGGCACCATCGACGTCGCCATGGCGGTCGAGGCGCGCGGCGGGGTGAAGTACGGCAACAAGGGCAACATGACCCGGGCCGAGATCGACCGCACCATGGCGATCATGATGGAGGTCAAGCGCAGTGGCCAGTTCCGCTCCTTCTGGACCACCTTCGACCAGTCGGTGAACCTGATGGCCTCGGGCGAGGTGGTCATCCAGTCGATGTGGTCGCCGGCGGTCTCGGCCGTGCGGACCCGGGGCATCCCCTGCACCTTCCAGCCGCTGAAGGAAGGCTATCGCGGCTGGGGCTACGTGCTCGGCATGATGAAGCACCTGACCGGGCTGAAGCGCGATTGCGCCATCGAATACGCCAACTGGTACGGCTCGGGCTTCCAGGGCGCGGTGATCGCCCGCCAGGGCTACTACTCGGTCCAGCCGGAGAACGTGCGGAAATTCCTGACGCCGGCCGAGTGGGACTATTGGTACGACGGCAAGCCGGCCACCACCGAGCTGCCGGACCCCTTCGGCAAGCCGGCCATCAAGGTCGGCGAGGTCCGCGACGGCGGCAGCTTCGATGCGCGCATGGGCAATATCGCGGTGTGGAATTCGGTGATGGACGAAGACCGCTACCTCACCCGCAAATGGAACGAGTTCATCACCTCGTAGGGTCCGGAGGACGCAGCATGCAACTCGGTGTCTTCATCCCGATCGGCAACAACGGCTGGCTGATCTCGACCACCTCGCCGCAGTACAAGCCGAGCTTCGACCTGAACCGCACCATCGTGGAGAAGGCGGAGAATTTCGGCTTCGACTTCGCGCTCTCGATGATCAAGCTGCGCGGCTTCGGCGGCGAGAGCGGCTTCTGGGACTACAACCTCGAAAGCTTCACCCTGATGGCCGGGCTGGCCGCGGTGACGAAGCGCATCCAGCTTTTCGCCACCTGCGCCGTGCTGACCATCCCGCCGGCGGTCGCCGCGCGCATGGCGGTGACCATCGACAGCATCAGCCACGGCCGCTTCGGGGTGAACCTGATCACCGGCTGGCAGCGCGCCGAATACACCCAGATGGGCCTCTGGCCCGGCGCCTCGCATTATGAGCGGCGCTACGACTACTGCGCCGAATACGTCAAGGTGATGAAGGAGCTGTGGGACAGCGGCCGGTCCGACTTCAAGGGTGACTTCTTCCAGATGGAGGATTGCCGCCTGCTGCCGATGCCGGAAAAACCCATCCCCATCATCTGCGCCGCGCAGAGCGACGCGGGCACCCGCTACGCCGCCGAGCATGCCGACTACAATTTCTGCGCCGCCTATGGCTTCAACACGCCGAAGGCGGTCGAGGCCAGCGTGGCGCGGCTGGTCAAGGCGACCGAGGTCACCGGCCGCCGATGCGGCGCGCTGGTGCTGACCATGATCATCGCCGACGAGACCGATGCCAGCGCCGAGGCCAAGTGGCAGCACTACGTCGACGGCACCGACCATGAGGCGATCGCCTGGCGCGACTACCAGTCGAGCGACGACCCGA
>JAQGIA010000319.1 GCA_028291445.1 Belnapia sp. | reverse complement strand
GGCATCACCGCCGCCGGCGGCAAGGCCGCGGCCGTGGCTTGCGACGTCGCCGACTACGGCGCGGTCGCAGCGGCGGTTGCGGCGACGCGCAAGGCCTTCGGTGGGCTCGACATCCTCATCAACAATGCCGGGGTGATCGACCCCATCGCCGGGATTGCCGAGACCGACCCGGCGGATTGGGCGCGCAACATCACCATCAACCTGATCGGCGCCTACAACGGGGTGCGGGCGGTGCTGCCGGGGATGCTGGCGGGCGGTGGCGGCCGGATCGTCAATATCTCCTCCGGCGCCGCGTACCGGCCGCTCGAGGGCTGGAGCGCCTATTGCACGGGCAAGGCCGGGTTGGCGATGCTGACGCAATCCATCGCGCTGGAGACGGCCGCGCAGGGTATCCGGGTCTTCGGCTTCTCCCCGGGCACCATCGATACCGAGATGCAGGTCAAGATCCGCGCCTCGGGCATGAATGTCATCAGCAAGATCCCGCGCGCCGAGCTTTCTCCGGTGGCGCATGCGGTGGCCGGGCTGCTGCACCTCTGTACCGAAGCCGCCGACGATCTGGCGGGCGAGGATGCCTCGATGCGGGACGAGGCCTTCCGGCGCCGCATCGGCCTGGGGTGAGCGCCAAGCGGCAAGGCAAGGCCGGGGTCGCTGCACTGCCGGGGGCGTATTCTCCCGGACCCTTATCTATTTTCACGAGGCTGCGCTTGCCGCGCCAAACCCGCCGGCTGACGAACAGCAAGGCAGGTCGGGGAGGGCGTGCTTTGCCCCCCGACCTGCCTTGACGAAACCCGGGCCACGGCCGACGAAAGCCGGCTATTCCTTCCGAGGCCCGCATGACCCGCTACGCCCCCGCCGCCCTGACCGGCCTGGCCGCCGCCCTGTTCGAGGCCGGCGGGATGGAGCCGGCCAAGGCTGCCATCGTGGCCGAGGTGCTGGTCGAGGGCGACCTCATGGGCCACGACACCCATGGCCTGGCACTGCTGCCGCAATATCTGGATGGGCTGGCCAGCGGCGACATGCTGGGCCAGGGCGAGCCCGAGGTGCTGGCCGGCACCCCGGTGGCCGAAACCTGGGACGGCCGCAAGCTGCCGGGGCCCTGGCTGGTGCGGCTGGCCGGCGACCTCGCCTCCGCCCGCGCCGCCACCTTCGGCCTGGCCGCGGTGGCGATCCGCCGCTGCCATCACATCGGCTGCCTGGCGGCCTACCTGCCGCGGGTGGTGGCGCGCGGGCAGATCATGCAGGTCTGGTCGTCGGACCCGGCCACCGCCTCGGTCGCGCCCTGGGGCGGCACGCGGCGGGTCATCACGCCCAATCCCCTGGCCGCCGGCTGGCCGGGCGGCGAGGCCGGCGCGGCGCCGGTGATGATCGACGTCTCGATGTCCATCACCACCAATGGCATGACCGCCCGCCGCCGGGCCGAAGGCACCTCCTTCCCCTTCGATGCCCTGCTGGATGCCGCGGGCCAGCCCACCGCCGACCCGAATGCCTTCTTCACCGACCCGGCCGGCACCCTGCTGCCGCTGGGCGGCATGGCGGCCGGCCACAAGGGCTTCGGCCTGGGGTTGCTGGTCGAGGCGCTGACCTCCGGCCTGGCCGGTGCCGGCCGGGCCGAGGCGCCGGGCGGCTGGGGCGCCAATGTCTTCGTCCTGGTGATCGACCCGGCCCGCTTCGGCGGCACCGCCGGCTTCCTGCGCGAGGCCGGCTGGATGGAGGCGGCGGTGCATGCCAACCCGCCGATCCCCGGCGGCCCGGCGCCGCGCCTGCCCGGCGAGCGTGCCTGGCAGCGCCGCACCGAGGCCATGGCGGAGGGTGTCGCCCTGCACCCCTCCATCCCGCCGCAGCTCGCCGCCCGCGCCGGGGCGGCCGGGATCGCCATGCCCGACCCCCTGGTCGCATGACTTTCCCGGCCATCCTCCAGGTGCTGCCCAGCCTGGTCTCCGGTGGGGTTGAGCGCGGCACGCTGGAAATCGCCGAGGCGATCATCGGCGCCGGTGGCACCGCGCTGGTGGCCTCGGCCGGTGGGCCGCTGGTCGGACGGCTGGAGGCGCTGGGTGCCCGGCACATCACCCTGCCGCTGCGCAGCAAGTCGCCGGCCGGCATCCTCCGCAATGCCGGGGCACTGGCCCGGCTGGTCAGGGCGGAGGGGGTGCGGATCATCCATGCCCGCTCGCGTGCCCCGGCCTGGTCGGCGCTGCTCGCCGCGCGGCGGACCGGCGCGGCTTTCGTCACCACCTATCACGGCACCTACAACGAGGGTTTCCCCGGCAAGCGGCTGTATAATTCCGTCATGGCCCGGGGCGACCGGGTCATCGCCATCAGCCGCTTCATCGCCGGCATCATCGAAGCGCGGCATGGCACCGACCCGGCGCGCATCCGCCTCATCCCGCGCGGCGTCGATCCGCGCCGCTTCGACCCGGCGCTGGTGCCAGAGGCGCGGCTGGCCGCGCTGCGGTCCGAATGGCACCTGCCGGCCGGCCGGCCGGTGGTGATGCTGCCTGGCCGGCTGACCCGCTGGAAGGGCCAGACGGTGCTGCTGGAGGCCATGCAGGGCGTGGATGGCGAGGCGCTGGTGGTGCTGGTCGGCGGCGGCACCCCGGCCTACCGGGAGGAATTGGTGGCGCGGGCGGCGGCGCTCGGGCTGGGTGACCGGTTGCGGCTGGTCGGCCAGGTGGAGGACATGGCGGCGGCGCTGCTGCTGGCGGATGTGGTGGTGCATGCCTCGACCGATGCCGAGGCCTTCGGCCGCACCGTCATCGAGGCCCAGGCCATGGCCCGGCCGGTAATTGCCGCCGACCTCGGCGGGCCGCGCGAGACGGTGGAGCAAGGGGTGACCGGCTGGCGGGTGCCGCCCGGCGATCCGGCAGCGCTGGCCACGGCGATCGGCGCGGCGCTGGC
>JAQGIA010000338.1 GCA_028291445.1 Belnapia sp. | reverse complement strand
GCCCCGCGGCTGGCTGCCGCGCCCGCCATCCTGCGGCTGGCCGCCGATACCGGCACCCCGCCCGAAGCGGCGGCGGCAACCTGGGCCGCCGTCGGCACCGATTTCCAGATCGAGGCGCTGCGCTTGGCAACCATCGCCGCCCGTGCGCCAGGCGCCTTCGGTCCGCGGGCGCGGGCCGCGCTGCTCGCCGATCTCGGCGCCATCCAGTCGAAGCTGGCCGCTGCTCGGCTGCGCGGCATGGCGCCTGCCGATGCGGCGGTGGCAGCCCTGGCGCGGGATGCGGCGCTGGCGGGCGACCTGCCGGCCATCGGCGTCGCCACCCGGGCGCTGGCGGCGTTGGCATGAACCATGTGCTGCCGGATCTGCTGCGCCCCGGCCTGCGGCTGGTGATCTGCGGCAGCGCCGCGGGCGCCGTCTCCGCCGCGCGTGGCGCCTATTATGCTGGGCCGGGCAACAAATTCTGGGACATCCTGCATCGCATCGGGCTGACCCCCCGCTGCCTCGAGCCCCGGGAATATCCGGCGCTATTGGAATTCGGCATCGGCCTGACCGATCTCTGCAAGACCGCATCCGGCGCCGATGCGACGCTGCCGCCCGATGGCTATGACGTGCCGGGACTGTCGGCCCGATTGCAGGCCGTGGCGCCGCGGCTGCTGGCCTTCAACGGCAAGGCGGCCGCAGCGCGCTGGCTCGGGGTCAAGGCGCCGGCCTACGGCCTCCATCCCGGCACGCCGCCGGTCGCCGTGCTGCCCTCCACCTCTGGCCTCGCCTGCCGCAGTTGGGATCCGGCACCCTGGCATGCCCTGGGGACCACCCTGGCCCGGATGGCGGCATGACCCGCAAGGCCTGGGCCTGGGCCCTTTATGACTGGGCGAACAGCGCCTTCCCCACCGTCGTCTCCACCTTCGTCATTGCCGCCTATTTCACCAAGGCCATTGCGCCGGACCCGGCCACTGGCCAGGCGCAATGGGGCTGGATGCAGACGCTGGCCGGCCTCGCCATCGCCCTGCTGTCGCCGGTGCTGGGCGCCGTCGCCGATGCGGGTGGGCGCCGGCGGCTCATGCTTGGGCTTTGCACCGGCGTCATGGTGGTGGCGACCGCGGGAATCTGGTTCGCCAAGCCCGATCCTGCCTTCACGCTTTGGGCGCTGGCCTGTGTCGGCCTCGCCACCGTGGCCTTCGAGCTCGGCACCGTCTTCTACAACTCCCTGCTGCCGCAGATCGCCGCGCCAGCCGAGATCGGCCGCGTCTCCGGCCTGGCCTGGGGCCTCGGCTATGCCGGGGGGCTGGTCTGCCTGGTGATGGCGCTGGTGGTGCTGGTGCAGCCCGATCCCTCGCCGCTCGGCCTCGATCGCGGCAGCGCAGAGCACGTCCGCGCCACCGCCCTGCTGACCGCGCTCTGGGTCGCCGTCTTCGCCTGGCCCGTGCTGTTGTTGCTGCCGGATGCCGGTGGCGCGAAGCCCGGCTGGTTCGCTGCTGCCCGTGCCGGCCTCGCCGAGATCGCCGGCGTGCTTCGCGGCCTGCCGCGCAACCCGGTCATGGCACGCTTCCTCATCGCCCGGCTATTCTACACCGATGGGCTGAACACCCTGTTCGCCTTCGGTGCCATCTATGCCGCCGGCGTCTTCGCCATGGGATTCGAGGAGATCCTGCTCTTCGGCATTGCCCTCAACCTGACCGCCGGGCTCGGCGCCGCCGGCTTCGGCCTCGTCGAGGACCGGGTCGGCTCCAAGCGAACGATCATGGTCGCCTTGGTCGCGCTGATCATCCTGGGCTCCGGCCTGCTCGTGGCGGAGGGCAAGCTGGCCTTCTGGGCCCTGGCACTGGGCCTCGGCATCTTCATCGGCCCGGCCCAGGCGGCGAGCCGCACGCTGATGGCCCGGCTCGCGCCGCCTGCCGAGGTCGCGGCGCATTTCGGGCTATTCGCGCTCAGTGGCCGCGTCACCGGCTTCCTCGGGCCGGCGGTCCTGGCGCTGGTGACGGAACTCACCGGCAGCCAGCGCGCCGGCATGGCGACGGTGGTGGTCTTCCTGGCACTGGGAGCCGTCATCCTTGCCCGGGTCAGGGCCTAGACCAGGACCTGCGCTCACGCCGGTCATGCTCCGCCAAGCCCGTATGCCGCGCCATCCAGGCGTCAGGCGCCGTAGAGATAAACCGGCATCGGCTGGGTCTCGTCCACCACCTTCGTTACCCCAGGCACGTTCTCCGCCAGCACGCGCAGACCGCGCTTCACCGCCTCGCTGCGGGAGAAGCCATGGAAGGTGACCACGCCATTGGCCACTTCGATCATGGAATAGAAGGTATCCGCCCAGGGCTCCTTCCGCATCGCCGCCAGAACCGCGCTGCGGATGCGGTCGTCCGACAGGCCCTCGGCCGCGGGTGGTGGGGCGACCAGGGCCCGCAGCAGGTCGGCCCGGCTGACGATGCCGCGCAGCCGCCCATCCTCCAGCACCAGTACGCGGCGGATCCCCTTATCCTCGAGCAGATGGGCGATATCCGCGACCGTGGTCGCCGGCGCGACGGTCACCAGGCTTTCGGTCATCACATCGGCCGCGGTCAGGCCATGGGTCCGGGCATAGCGTTCAGCCTGGCTGACCGGATCGGCGAAGAGGCTGCGCAGCCAACCCGCGGGCTGGTCCGCCCCGCCGGCCAGGCGCCGGATCAGGTCGGCCTCGGTGACGATGCCGCAGGGCCTGCCTTTGCCATCCAGGACCGGCACGGCGGAAATCCCCCGCTCCGACAGCAAGCGTGCGACGGCCACGACCGGGGTCTCCAGCGGCACGGTCACGACATCCGGGGTCATCAGATCTGTGGCGGTGAGGCTGCTCATGATGGCCTGCTCCTCAAGCGATGGGCTTACAGGATGCGCCGGCGCCGGCTCCGCTGCCTTGATCCAGCGCAAGCATGCGGGCTTTCGCGGCAGTCCGGTCGTGGCTATGTCTGAGGCACGAATTCTATCCGGGAGAATCCATCCATGAACGGCTTCAATCGCCGCACCGCGCTCATCGCGGGTGCCGTGTCCCTGGCTGCGCCGCGCCTCGCCGGCGCCCAGCCCAGCCAGCTCGCCATCGCCACCGGCACCACGGGCGGCGTCTACTATCCGCTCGGCGGCGGCCTGGCGAATATCCTCTCGCGTACCATCCCGGGCATGAGCGCGACGGTGGAGGTGACCGGCGGCTCGGTCGCCAACAACCAGTTGCTCGGCGCCAACCGGGTCGGGCTGATCTTCTCCCAGGTGGATGCCAGCGTGGACGCCGTACGCGGCGAGGACCGCTTCCGCGGCCGTCCGGTGAAGGTGCGGGCGATCGCGGTGCTTTATACCAACCGCATGCAGGTGGTGACCACCGTCGCCACCGGCATCCGCAGCCTGCCGGACATGAAGGGCAAGCGCATCTCCACCGGTGCGCCCGGCTCGGCCACCGAGGTCATGGCGCTGCGCCTGATCGAGGCCGCCGGCCTCGACAAGGACAAGGACTTCCGCGCCCGCGAGCGCCTGTCTCCGGCCGAAAGCACCAATGCCGTCAAGGACGGCAAGCTGGACGCCTATTTCTTCGTCTCCGGCGTGCCGACCAGTGCGGTGACCGACCTTGCCGCCTCGCCCGGCATCACCGCGCGGCTGGTGGATCATGCCGAATACGTTTCGAAGATCACCGATAAATATGGCCCGGTCTATTTCCCCGAGGTCATCCCGGCCGGGACCTATCCAGGCCAGACCGCCGACAACAACCAGATGTCGGTCGCCAATATCCTGGCGGTGCTGGACACCATGCCGGATGCGCTGGTGAAGCAGATCATCGAGGCCACCTGGGCCGGTCGTGCCGAACTCGCCCAGGTGCATGCCGAAGGCCGCGGCTTCACGATGGAGCGACAGAAGACCGCCGCGGCCGGCGTGCCCTGGCACCCGGCGGCAGAAGCCTTCTGGAAGGCACAAGGCGCGACGCTCGCCTGACCGGGCGACGGGGGAGGGGCCTCAGTCCCCTCCGGCCACCTGGCGGATCGCGGCTGCTGCTGCCCGGTCGCGCGGGTCGGCGCTGCCGGCGAGCCCCGCTGCCGCACCGTCGCGGTCCGCCGGGGCGCGGTTCTGGCTCATCTTGCGCTTGCCGGTCAGCACCTCGATCCGCAACACCAACCCGACGATGCCCTTGAGCTGACCGGCGACGAAGGCCTCGGGCGCATCCGCTACCGCCCAGGGGCTAGGCTGGGATGCCTCCTTCTCCGTGGTCAGTTGGGTGACGATGGCATGGAGCCGGTCGCGGTCCTCGATGATCTCGACCGGCCCTTCGGCATGAACGGCCTCGTAGTTCCAGGTCGGCACCACCTTGTGGTGCTCCGCCTTGGAGGGATACCAATTGGGCGAGACATAGGCCTCCGCGCCGCGGAATACCGCAATGGCCCGCCCGGCCGCGCGCAATGCCTGCCAATGCGGATTGGCGCGCGCGACATGCCCGATGAGCATGCCGCCAGCCTCATCGAGCGTGAGCGGCAGATGAGTGATATCGGGCACACCGCCTGCCCCGTTCGAGATCAACAGCGCGAGTCGGGCCTGGCGGATCAAACCATGCAGGATTTCCGGGCGATCCTCCCGGAAGGCGGCGGGGTTATACATGGGTGCAGCATGCCGGCCGCTGGCCCGCCCTGTCCAATGCCGCGCCGTCTGGTCAGGGCCGTGGATGGGGCTTGGGATCGATCCTGGCGGCGGCACCTTCGGTATCCGCCCGGTCATCGGTGGGCCGGCCGCCGGTCGCGCTGCCGCCGGCCTCCTCCACTTCCGCCGGCGTGGCGGAACCACGGGATTTTTCCTCCTCGGTCCAGGGCTTCTCGCCGGTGCCCTGCGGCTTATGCGGCTTGGTTTCGGGCATTTTAGACTCCCTCGTATCGAGGTTTGAGCGCGGGTCGCCGGGCTGGGTTCCGTCGATGGACGAAGCTGCCTCAGGCCCCCTCATCCGGGATCTGCAGGATTGTCCCGCAGGCCTTGCAATGCACCGCATCCGGCTCGTGCCGCTGCAGCTCGCAGCTTGGGCAGGTGAAGCGCACCTTGTTCGGTCGGAACAAGGTCTGTGCCAGGCGCAGGAAGAGCGTGACCCCGGCCAGCATGATGACCACCGAGAGCATCCGGCCAAACCGGCCCTGCAGCGTGATGTCGCCGAAGCCCGTGGTCGTCAGCGTCGCCACGGTGAAATACAGCGCATCCGCGTAATTGCCGATATGCGGATTGCCGCGATGCTGCGTCTCGAACACCAGCCCGGTCATGATGAAGACGAAGACTGCGAGCTGCGCCGCTGCGAGGGTCGCCTCCTCGTTCCGACGGAAGAAGGGAAGGTCGCTGCGCAGGGAGGCGATGAGCCGCACCGAATGCAGCAGCCGCAAGGTCCGCAGCACGCGCAGGAACCCGAGCGCGCCATACAGCAACGGCGCCAGCAGCAGGGAGAGGATGCCGAGCAGGTCGGCCAGTTCCAGCGGCTGCGCGAGGCTCCGCCATGGCCGGGTACTGGCGGCAAGGCGTGCCGCGAATTCCGCCAGCAGCACCAGGCCGAGGCCGACGTCGATGGTCAGGACAAGGGGCGAGGCCGGCAGGAAGGAGGCAAGCACGATCCAGCCGATGCTTGCCACATCGAGGCCCAGCAGCGCGTAGCGCAGCCGCTGCGCCCCGGGCGCCTCCGCCCGATAAGCCTGCCGCAACGCGATCCGGAGGCGATCGCGCCGCGGCGGTCGCATGGCTAGAGCGCGCCGCCCTTCCGCCCGGCCATCGCGCCGAGTCGCAGCCGCAACGCGTTCAGCTTGATGAAGCCCTGGGCATCGAACTGATCGTAGGCGCCTTGGTCGTCCTCGAAGGTGACATGCTTCATCGAATAGAGGCTGTTCGGCGACTGCCTGCCGGTAACGATGGTATTGCCCTTGTACAGCTTCAGCCGGACGGTACCGGTGACGCTGTGCTGGCTCTCGTCGGCCATCGCCTGGAGCATCCGGCGTTCCGGGCTGAACCAGAAGCCGTTGTAGACGATCTCGGCATAGCGCGGCATCAGGCTGTCCTTCAGATGCGCCGCCTCGCGGTCGAGGGTGATGCTCTCGATCGCCCGATGCGCCTGATAGAGGATGGTGCCGCCCGGGGTCTCGTAGCAGCCGCGGGACTTCATGCCGACGAAGCGGTTCTCCACCAGATCCAGCCGGCCGATGCCATTGGCCTTGCCCAGGGCATTCAGCTCGGTCAGCAGCATGGCCGGGGACAACCGCTTGCCGTTGATGCCGATGGCGTCGCCGCGCTCGAATTCGACGGTGATCTCGGTCGGGGTATCCGGCGCATCCTCGGGGCGGATGGTGCGCTGCCAGACCATCTCGTCCGGCGCGTCCCAAGGCTCCTCGAGGATTTTTCCTTCCGAACTGCTGTGCAGCAAATTGGCATCGACGCTGAACGGCGCCTCGCCGCGCTTGTCCTTGGCGATCGGAATTTGGTTCTGCTCGGCGAAGGCGATCAGCGCGGTGCGGCTGGTCAGGTCCCATTCGCGCCAGGGGGCGATCACCTTGATGTCCGGCTTCAGCGAGTAGTAGCCGATCTCGAAGCGCACCTGGTCATTGCCCTTGCCGGTCGCGCCATGCGCCACGGCATCGGCGCCGACCTGCTCGGCGATCTCGATCTGTCGCTTGGCGATCAAGGGCCGGGCGATGCTCGTGCCCAGCAGGTACTGCCCTTCGTACAGCGCATTCATCCGGAACATCGGGAAGATGAAGTCGCGGACGAATTCCTCGCGCAGGTCGTCGATGAAGATGTTCTCGGGCTTGATGCCCAGCAGCATCGCCTTGTCCCGGGCCGGTCCCAGTTCCTCGCCCTGGCCAAGGTCGGCGGTGAAGGTCACCACCTCGCATTGATAGGTGGTCTGCAGCCACTTCAGGATGACGCTGGTGTCGAGGCCGCCGGAATAGGCGAGCACGACCTTCTTCACATCCTTGACGCGCATGATGAGGTCCCTGGGGCAGGACCGGCCTGGGCCGGGCCGATCAATCGGTGCGGCTGGACCGGTTTCTCCGCGCCATGCCCGGATGAAACCGCTCTAGCCCTTGTTTATACGAGCGAATTATACCCTTGGGCTTAGCTGACCGAGGGCGCCCGCTCTAGGTGCCTCGGAAGGCCCACGGGGTAAAGAGGCTTGTTGCGCAGAGGCTTGTTGCACTGCGAAGAAGATTCATGATTGCATCGCGAACATGGGATATCACGTTCCATTGTTCACGGCTCTGCTGCTGGCCTTGGCAGCTCCCCTTCGCGCCGAACCGGCCGTGGCGCCGCTCGCCGCCCTGCTCGACATTGCTGCGGTGCCGGCGCTCGGGGCCGAGGGCCTGGCCGATTACGCCCGCTTCCTGCAACAGCCGACCCCCCGGGTTTTTGCCCTGAGCCCAAGCGGCGCCTGGGGCTGGGCGGCAGGGCAGCCGGACCTCCCTGCCACCGAGGCCCGGGCCATCGCCCTATGCGCCCAATGGGGCGGTGCCGGCTGCCAGGTCTATGCCCGGGATCTGGCCGTGGCCTGGCCCGGCCAGGAACGCCATGCCCAGCCGCCCCCGACCCTTCCGGCGCAGGGTGGCCCGGGCTGGGCCATGGTCCCCGATGGCCGCTTTCTATGGCGGGGGCCGGGTCGGGCCCGGGGTGCCTATGTCTGGGCGCATGGCCGGGCATCCGGTGGCCAGGACAGCCGGGGCAGCCAACCACAGCCGCATGTCCGGGTTTTCAACAACGCCGGCTGGGATGTGCTGCGCTTCGACCGCGACCCGGCGCTGGACGAGACGGCGACGGCTTCCGATTGGCTGCATGCCGCGTTGCGGGTGCTGCGGGCCGAGGGCTATGCGCGGATCATCGTCGGCGGTCAGTCGCGCGGTGCCTGGAATGCCCTGCAGGCGCTGGACGAGCCCGGGCTGGTCGATGGCGTGGTTGCGGTGGCTCCCGCCGCGCATGGCCCAAAGGGCAGCCCCGCCTGGGAATGGGCAGTGGCCGATCTTCAGCAGGTGCTGCGCCAGGCGCGCAGCCCGGCGGCACGAGTGGCGGTGGCGATCTTTGCCGGCGATGAATTCGACCCGGACCCGGCGGCACGCCGACGGCTGTTCCGTGCACTGGCGGCGCCGCAGGTGAGCGCGCTGCTGCTGCTCGACCGGCCAGCCGGGCTGACGGGGCATGGCGGCGGGGCGGAGCCGGTCTTCACCCAACGCTACGGTGCCTGCCTACTGGCTTTCATGGAGGCGCGACCGGAGCCCTGCGGCTGATCAAACTCGTCGGGGCACCACCAGATTGGGCAGGATGACCTGCACCGGCTGGTCGTCCTGGTTGAAGGTGGTGCATCGGACCCGCAACAGGCCCTGGCCGGGCTTCGACCGGCTGGGCCGTACCTCGAGTACCTCCACCTCGACCCGCAGCGTATCGCCGGGCCGCACCGGGCGTGGCCAGCGCAACTCCTCCATCCCGCCGCCGATGATGCCGCCGGCCGGACGGAACTCGCTGCCGACCAGCAATTTCATGGTCAGCGCCGCGGTGTGCCAGCCGCTGGCCGCCAGGCCGCCGAACATCGTCCCGCGCGCCGCCGCATCATCCAGGTGGAAGGGCTGCGGATCGAATTCGCTGGCATAGGCGATGATCGCCTCCGCCGTGACCGTCAGCCGGGCGGAGCCATAGATCTGCCCCGCGGCGAAATCATCCAGGTACCGCACATCCATGCTGCTTATCCCTTCACCTGGCGCCGGGCCCAGAAGGCCAGCGCCAGCACGCCGCAAGCCGCGACCGCAAAGGCCCCGCGATAGCCGATCACCGCCAAGCTAAGCCCGAAGGCCAGCGATCCTGCACTCTGGCCGAGGAACAGCGCCAGCGCGAAGGCGCCGACCGCGGTGCCGCGCGCTTCGGGCAGCGCCTCGGTCGCCCGGGTCTGCAGCACCCCGTGGAACATGTAGAAAGCCAGGCCGAGCACGACCTGCGTCGCCATCACCGCCGGCCAACCCGGCGCCACCGCCAGCATGCCAAGGGCTGCCGCCACCGCCAGGCCGCCCATGGTCAGCAGCCCATCCTCGCCGAAGCGCCGCAGGAGGGGCCGCGCCGCCCTGGTATAGGCGAAGGCACCCAGGCCGAAACCGGCGACGATCAGCCCGGCCTGGGCGGCATTGCGGCCGAAGCCCTCGATCAGGAAGGAGCCGACGAAGGGGAAGGCGCCGCCGAACAACCAGAAGCCGTCGAGGAAGGCGACCCCCATCATCCAACGCCCCGAAGGCCGCTTCAGCAGGTCGAGGTAGGCGGCCATGCCGCGGCCTCGCCCCGCCGTATCCGGCCGGCGCCACAGATCTCCGCCCAGCCTCCAGGCCACGATGCCGCCCACGACCAGGGCCAGCACGCCGAGCAGGAAGAAGGGCATCCGCCAGCTGGCATATTCGGCAACGACGCCGGAGACCGGGCCGGTGACCAACTGCGCCATGACCATGCCGGTCATGAAGCGGCTGATCGCCACCTGCCGGTCGGCATAGGGTACGCTGTCGGCGATATGGGCCATCAGCAGCGGGATCACCGCGCCGGCGAAGCAGCCGGACCAGGCGCGCAGCAGCACCAGCATCGGCAGGTCGGACGCGAAGCCGCTGCCTACCAGTCCGAGGCCGAAAAGGAGCACGGCGAAGCAGGCGATCCGCACCTTGCCCAGCCGGTCGCCCAGCGGCCCGGCCACCAGCTGCACCAGCCCGTAGGGCAGCACGAAGCCGGCGACGACCGAGGTCGCATGCGAGACGCTGACGCCGAAGCTGCCGGCGATCGCCGGCAGCAGCGGGTCCAGCATCCGCATCCCGGATCCGGTGGTGAAGCCGGCGAGGGCGAAGAGGGCGATGGGAATGACGGCAGGCATGCGCCAGTTGATAGGGGCCGCATGCTGCGCTGCGTCAAGCCCCGCTGCCGCCTTCCGACGGTGTGGCAAGCAGGGGCTACCGATGAACATCGCGGCCATTCCCCATGCAGCCAGCGGTGGCTCCGTTGATCGCCATGGCGGCGTGGTGTCGCCGCGAGAGCCATATCCACGCGCCCTGCATTGCCCGGCCCAATCGTCGGATCAGGTGGAGGGGCGCGTTGACAGCGGCGATCCTGGCGGTGAGCCTGCCGGCATCA
>JAQGIA010000317.1 GCA_028291445.1 Belnapia sp. | reverse complement strand
ACCATGCGGCGTGACCACGCAATCCCCGGTGATGACCAGATCCACCATTGCCCCGACCCCTTGCGATTACCGGGATGCTGCCCCTCCCGCCGGCGTGCCGCAAGCGCACCGGGGCGGGCCGGCCAAGCGCACCGGGCCGGGCCGGCCAAGCACACCAGGCCGGGCCGGCCAAGCATATCAGGCCGGGCCGGCGGCCCGCTCCGGGGTATCATCCCGCCTGATGGGACGACACCCGGCGATTTTGCCGCTAGTGAAGACAGCGTAAAATAATAATTGAAGGGGGACCGACCATGGATCGTCGCGCGCGATTGGTGCAGCCCCTGGTACCCGGATCCCGCGGTATCGAGATCGGCGCCTGGTTCGCGCCGCTGGTCCCGAAGCGGGAAGGCTGGCAGACCCTGGTGCTGGACGTCTTTCCCACCGAGGAACTGCGGCAGCGCGCCGTGGCCGATCCGAATATTCCCGAGGCGTCCCGCGACGCGATCGAGGAGGTGGATCTGGTCGGCTCGGCGGTGGCGATCGCCGAATTGGCGGAAGCCGCCGGGCATGCGCCGGGCAGCTTCGACTTCGTCATCTCCTCGCATAATTTCGAACACCTGCCGGACCCGATCCGCTTCCTCCAGGGGGTCGAGCGGCTCCTGCGGCCGGGTGGCGTGCTGTCCATGGCGATCCCGGACCGCCGCAGCTGCTTCGACCACCTGCGGCCGCCGAGCACCCTCGGCCAGTTGCTCGAAGCCAAGCTGCTCGGCCGGGAGAGGCCGGGCCTGGCCCAATTGTTCGACCATGCGACCACCACCGCCGAGCGGCTGCTGCCGGAGGGCGCGGCCACGCCCTATTTCCCGCTGGACGGCTTTCCCGAGCAGGTACGCTACGGCGGCGATCCGGCCGGTGCCCTGGCGCTGATGCAGCGCCTGCACGCCGGCCAGTCCGAGCCCTACCACGACGCCCATTGCTGGGCTTTTTCGCCAGCCGAATTCGCCGCGCTCATGATCGAGCTTCGCCTGCTGGGGCTGCTCCGGCTGGAGCAATGCGGGGCGATGTTCCAGGAGGGCGTCGAATTCCACGTCGTGCTGCGCAAGCCGGAGGCGAACGAGGCGCCCGCCGCCATGCCGAGCCGCCAGGATTGCGCCGACCTGCTGATGGCGGAACGGCGGGAGATGCATCTGCGCTGGGCCATCGGCCAGGCGCCGCCGCCACCGGAGCCGCCACCGCCCGAGCCGCCGCCGCCACCGCCGGCCTGGTTCGTGCTGCTGCGTCCCCTGGTGCCGGTCAGGCTGCGTGGGCCGATGCGGCGGCTTGGCAGGCGGGCCGGCCTGCTGGGCTGAACGACCGCTCGGCCGGGGCCCAGGACCGAGCCCAGGACCGAGCCCAGGACCGGAACCCGATCCCATTCGCCCACTCGCCATCGGCCGCGCAGCCCGCCGCGGCCGGCAGGTTCAGACCGCCAGCGACCGGCCGAAGGCCGCCTCGTAGCGGGCGGCGAAGCGCGGCACCACGGCCGGGTTGATCACCCGCGGCGGCAGCCGGCCATTCGCCGCCTCGACGAAGGCCAGCGCGGCGATGCGGGTGATGTTGCTGCGGCTTTCGTGCGTCACCCCCGCGGTGTGCTGCGTCACGATGACATTGGCCATGTTCAGCAGCGGATGCGAGGGCGGCGGCGGCTCCTGCTCCCAGACGTCGAGCCCCGCCGCGGCGATATGCCCGCTGGCCAGCGCCGCGGCCAGCGCCGGCTCGTCGTGGATGGTTCCGCGCGCCGTGGTGACGAAGATGGCGCCCGGCTTCATCCGGGCGAAGCTTTCGGCATTCATCAGGCTGCGGCTCTCGGCGGCCAGCGGCAGATGCAGGCTGACCACGTCGCTCTCGGCCAGCAGCTCCGCCATCTCCACCTTGCGGGCGCCGCGCGCCGCGGCCGTCGCCGCATCCACATAGGGGTCGCAGGCCAGCACCGGGCAGGAGAAGGCGAGCCGGACGATCTCGGCGACGCGGGTCCCGACATTGCCGATGCCGACCAGCCCCACCGTCCGCCCGCGCAATTCGCGGCCCATCAGCGCATTGCGGTCGCGCGCATTCCCCGCCCGCATCGCCGCCTGGGCTTCCGGCATGCGCTTCAGCAGCGCCAGCATCATGCCCACCGCATGCTCCGCCACGCCCTCGGCATTGCCGCCGGCCTGGTTCACCAGCAGCACGCCGGCCGCGGTGCAGGCTTCGGGGTCCACCGTATCGTAGCCGGCGCCGGTGCTGCCCACCATCAGCAGCCCCGGCAGCTGCGCCAGCAGTGGGGCACGGACATGGAAGGGCTTCGGCAGCTCGTCGCGCGAGGCCATGACGTAATAGGCATCCACCCCGCGCAGCGCCTCCAGCACGGCGGCTTCCTGCTGGTCGAGCGGGATGCGCACCACCTCCAGCTCGGGATGCCGCGCCGCCGTCTCCAGGAAGGAGGGATGCGGCACATAGGAGAGGTAGCCGACCCTGAAGCGGCGCTGCTCGGACATGATGGTTTCCTCGTTGATGGCTTGCCCCGGTTGTATCCTGCGCGACCCCGGGCGAAAACCCGGCCGGCTGACATGGCAGGGACGGCGCGCGTGACATTGGGAATGGCCGTGATCCTGCTGGGCGCCGCCGTGGCGGGCTTCATCCAGGGCATGTCCGGCTTCGCCTTCGGCCTGGTCGCCATGGCCTTCTGGTCCTGGGTGCTGGAGCCGGCGGTCGCCGGGCCGCTGGTGGTCTTCTGCTCGATCATCGGCCAGGGCATGGGGATGCGGACGCTGCGGCTCTCGGCGGTGCCCAGGGCCATCCCCTTCATCCTCGGCGGGCTGGTCGGCGTGCCGCTCGGGGTGGTGGTGCTGCCGCTGGTCAACCCGCAGATCTTCCAGGCCGGGCTGGGCGTGCTTCTGCTGGTCTGGTGCCCGGCGATGCTGCTGGCGACGAAGCTGCCGCGGGTCGCCGGTGGCGGGCGGCTGGCCGATGGCGTGGCCGGCGCGCTGGGCGGCATCATGGGCGGCATAGGCGGCCTGCCCGGGCCGATCCCGACCCTGTGGTGCGTGCTGCGCGGCTGGGACCGGGCGACCCAGCGCAGCGTCTTCCAGCTGGTCTTCCTGACCATGCATGTCACGACCATGACCGGCTACCTCGTCACCGGCACCATCACGGCCGAGGCGGCCTGGCTGTTTCCGGTGATGGTGCCGATCGTCATCGCCTCGGCCCTGCTGGGCGCCCGGGCCTACCAGAGGCTGGGCGAGATCGGCTTCCAGCGCATCGTGCTCGGCCTGCTGGCGGTCTCGGGCGCCATCCTGCTGCTGGCCAGCGTGCCGAAGCTGCTGGCCGGGGCCTGAGGCC
>JAQGIA010000311.1 GCA_028291445.1 Belnapia sp. | reverse complement strand
TGGTCGACCAGATGCATGTAGTTCACGCCCGAGGGGCAGGTGGTCATGCAGGACAGGCAGGACAGGCACCGGTCGACATGGCGGACCACCTCCTCGGTGGCCGGCTTGCCCCCCTCCAGCATGTCCTTGATCAGGTAGATACGGCCGCGCGGGCTATCCAGCTCGTCGCCCAGCAGTACGAAGGTAGGGCAGGTGGCGGTGCAGAAGCCGCAATGGACGCAGGTGCGGAGGATGCCGTTGCTCTCCCGCGTGTCGGGATCCTGCAATTGCTCCGGGGTGAATGTGGTTTGCATGGGTCCTCGGCAGCTGCGGGCCGGCCTTTTATGCGGGCGGGCCTTTTATATAGGCTCGCCCCGGCCGGGCGGGAATGCGGCCGTGGTGGCTGGCCGCGTATCGAGGCCTGGGTCCGGGTATCAAGGCCTGGTTGTGGGTATCAAGGCCTGGGTCTGGGTATCATGGCCTGGGTCCGGGCCGCCCCCGCGCTTCCGCCACGCCATCGCGCAGCAGCGCCTGCATCGCCCGCGCCAGGCAGTCGTTCAGCCGGTCCGTCACCGTGAGCCGGTCGTTGCGCTCGGCGCGTTCCATGTCGAGCTGGTCGGTATCGGCCCAATGGCGCATCAGGTCCCAGCGCCGCAGCACCGGTACCCCATGCACCGCGGCCACCAGCCGCAGCGCGTCCAGATAGGTCTCCACATTGGCATTGGCCCGCAGGAAGCGGGAGAACTGGTGGTCTATCAGCACCGCATCCGTGCCGGCCGTGATTATCCGGCCGAGGCCGGCGTTCAGCGCCTCCACCATCTCGTCCACGTCGAGGCCGCGCACCGCCTCCACCGTGCCGGTCTGCCACAGCACCAGGTCGGGCCGGTTGCTGGCCATTTCGCCGGCGATGATCGCGCCGGTCTCGGCGGTGGTGAGGCCCCGGGCGCCCCGGGTGACCACTTCAAGCTTGAGGGCCGGGGAGCGGGCGCGGATCAGCGCTTCCAGCCGGGCCGGCCAGGCGGCGGCCGGGCCGCTGGTGCCGGGGCCGAGCACCGAGGCGCCGCCCACCACCAGGATGCGCAGCCTGCCGGCGCTGGCCGCCTTGGCCGTCGCCGGCAGGGCGGCGCTGGCCTGCAGCAGCTCCGGCGGGGATTCGCAGGACAGGTTGGCGCCCAACACCGCAGCCGGGGCCAGCACCACGCCGAGCAGCAGAAGGATGCGGCGGACGACGATCATGACGATGTCGTAGAAGACGGCGTCGCAGCCTGCAAGATCGCTTGCGGCGCCGGCCCGCCGGCCCGCGCATGGGGCGGCGGGCCATGCGTCGGGCGCGGCGCCTCGCCGCGTTCCCGGTGCCTGTACCAGGCGGCGACCAGGCCGATCGAGACCAGCGCCGCCAGCCCCGCGAGGTTGACCACCGCCTGCATCGGCCAGCGGTCGTCCATCTCCAGCGCCAGCCGGCCGAGGAAGGCGAGGAAGATGCCGGCGCAGAAGACCGGCAGCCCCTGCTGGCCCATCAGCACGAAGGGCGCCGCCAGCCGGCCACGCAGCCAATGGGCGCCACGCGGCACCGCATGGCCCAGCAGATAGGCCAGCGCCAGGATGGAGATCAGGCGGAAGGGGTGCAGGCCGGTCTTGTCGATGCCGGTCAGCAGCTCGGCCAGCCCGCTCGGCAGTTCCGCCAGCCATTGCTCGTTGTAGTCGCCGATCAGCACGATGGCGCAGCCGATGGCCAGCACCAGCGCCGCCACCACCGCCAGCCAGGGGTGGAAGGGCACCGCCGGGGCCGGGCCGCGCCGGCCATGCCGCAGCGGCGCATAGCCCAGCGCCGCGCCGGTGAAGAACAGCAGCTGCCAGGCCAGCGGGTTGAAGAACCAGCCGCCGCCGGTCCAATTCGGCAGGTTCACCCCGAGCAGCCGCACCAGGACATAGGCCCCGCCGGAGGCCGCGATCAGCAGGCCGGGCCGGCGCAGCAGCGGCAGCATCGGCACCAACAGCAGCAGCAGCACGATGTAGAGCGGCAGGATGTCGAGGAAGGCCGGCTGGAACCGCAGCAGCAGCGCCTGGAGCAGCGCCAGGTACGGCTGCTCACCGAAGACATCGAGGTGGAGTTCATCGAGATAGGCGAAGCTCTCCAGCGCCGCGGCCGAATATCCGACCTGCGCGGTGAAGACGACGAACAGGAAGATATGCGCCACATACAGCGTGCCGACCCGGCGCAGCAGCGCCGCCGCGGCGAAGACCCAGCCCCGGCGGTCGAGGGTCGCCCCATAGGCGAGGCCGGCGGCATAGCCGGCGAGCAGCACGAAGCCCTCGGTCGCGTCGCATAGCGCGATGTTCCGCAGCGTCAGGCCGCCCAGGCGGTTGCCCGGCATATGGTCGATCAGGATGAACCACAGCGCGATGCCGCGGAACACATCGGCCCGCAGATCGCGGCCACCTGCTCCACCTCCGGTTGTCCCGCCCCCGGCTGTCCCGCCTGGGCCCACCGGCTGCAAGCCCCGGATCAACTGCCGCATCGCTACCTCCGCCGGCAGGAATGGAATGCCCGGCGCCGCGACGCAAGCGCGACATCGGCGGCGCGGTGGCTGGCGCACCGCCGGCGTTTGCGGCAGCATCCGGCCATGCGCCGGATCGCCCTTGCCCTGCTGCTCGCCCTCGCCGCCCCCGCCATGCTCCGGGCGCAGGAGCCCTGTCCCGCGGCATCGAGCCAGCCGCTCGCCCTGCCGGCGACCCGCGCCGCCCTGGCGCAGGGGCGCAAGGTGACCATCATCGCCTTCGGTTCCTCCTCCACCGAGGGGTCGGGGGCCAGCGGCCAGGACCGCGCCTATCCGGCGGTGCTCGAGGCCGCGCTGCATACGGCGCTGCCGGAAGCCCGGCTACGGGTGCTGAACCGCGGCCGCGGCGGCGAGGAGATCGAGGAGATGATGGTCCGGCTGGAGACGGATGTGATCGCCGTCCGGCCGACGCTGGTCATCTGGCAGGCCGGCGCCAATGCGGTGCTGCGCGGCATGGACCCCGAGGCCTTCAGCGCCACCATGGCCTATGGCATCGAGCGGGTGCGGGCGCATGGCGCGGATGTGCTGCTGATGGACAGCCAGCGCGCGCCACGCATCATCCACGCCCCGCATTTCGAGCGCTTCGACATGGCCCTCAACACCCTGTCGGTCCGGCTGCAGGTTCCGCTGTTCTCCCGCGCGGCGCTGATGGATTCCTGGGCGGCATCCGGCCTGCCGGCCAGCGCGGTGATCGGCCCGGACGAGTTGCACCACAACGACCGCGGCTATGGCTGCCTGGCACGGGCCCTGGCCCAGTCCATGGTGGCCTCCCTCGGGCCGCGGCATATCGCCGGGCGCTGAGCCGCGCCTTAGCCCGCGGCGCGGTCGCGCCTTAACCGGCGGCGCGCATCCGCCCGGGGTTCAGCAGGCCCTTCGGGTCCATCACCGCCCGCACCCGCCGGCCGATGGCGGCCAGCGCCGCCGGCTCCTCCGGCAGCACGGCGACGGCGGCGAGATCGGAAGAGCA
>JAQGIA010000297.1 GCA_028291445.1 Belnapia sp. | reverse complement strand
GCGCGAGGTGATCCTCTCGGCCGGCACGGTCAACACGGCGCGGCTGCTGCAGATCTCCGGTGTCGGGCCGGCGGATCTGCTGGGCCGGCTCGGCGTGCCGGTGGTGCGGGCGATGCCGGGGGTCGGGGCGAATTTCCGCGACCACTACGCCTCCCGCATCGTCATGCGGGCCAAGCCGGGGGCGGAGACGCTGAACACCCTGGCGCGCGGCCTGCGGCTCGGCATGCAGATCGCCCGCTGGGGGCTGCGGCGGCCGAGCATCCTCGCCACCGCGCCATCGCATGTGCATGTCTTCTGGAAAAGCTTCGAAGGGCTGGATGCGCCCGACCTGCAATGCGTCTTCACCCCCGGCAGCTATGCGGAGGGCAAGGTCTACGTGCTCGACGACTATCCCGGGGTGACCGCCGGCGCCTGGCAGCACCGGCCGGAAAGCCATGGCTGGGTGCGCGCCCGCAGCACCAGCGTCTTCGAGGACCCGGAGATCAACCCCAACTACCTCTCGGACCCGATGGATGTGCGGGTCCACCTGGGCGGCATGCGGCTGCTGCGGCGGCTGCTGGCGACGCCCCAGCTCGGCGCCTTCCTCGAAGCCGAGACCCTGCCTGGCCCGGCCGCGCAATCCGACGACGAGTTGCTCGATTTCGCCAAGAAGAACGGCAGCACGACCTATCACCTGATCGGCACCGCCCGCATGGGGCCGGCCACCGACCCGACGGCGGTGGTCGATGACCGGCTGCTGGTGCATGGCATGAGCGGGCTACGGGTGGTCGATGCCTCGATCATGCCCAGCATGCCCTCGGCCAATACCTATGCGACGACACTGATGATCGCCGAGAAGGCAGCGGACATGATCAGGGGCATCGCGGCGGAAGAATACAACCATGACGGGTAAATTGCCCGTGCGAAGCCTCAGATTAATGCCCCTTCCGGTGGAATCGAGAGCATCTTCATAGGGTGAGCAAAGGCAGTGGCTCACCAAATAGGGACGTCCGGATGACCGTGCTTCTAGTCGAAGACGATTGTGTGGTGCGCCTGACGATCGGCGAGTATTTCGAATCGATCGGGCTCGATGTGCTGGAAGCGGCGGCGGCACCGGAAGCGCTGGATATCCTGCGCAATCCGGCCCGCCAGATCGATGTGCTGGTGACCGACCTGGACCTCGGTGCGGGTGATGACGGCCTTGCCTTGGCCGCCATGGCCCGGCGGGAAAAGCCCGGGCTGCGGGTGGTCTATGCGACCGGCAGTCCCGAACGCTTCATCGGCTACCGCCTAGCGGATTGGGAACAGGTATTCCTGAAGCCCTTCGACACCAGCCTCCTGGGCACCGCGGTCAGCGCCATGGTCGAGGCGGAAGCCAGGAAGCGAGGCCGCAGGAACCGTATTCAGGCCGCCTGCGCCATGGGCAGCGCGTCCAGCCTGTAGCCGCCGGAATCCGTCACCAGCAGGCGGGGCTGCGCGCTCTCGCGCTCGATCTTCTGACGCAGCCGGTAGACATGGGTCTCCAGCGTATGCGTCGATACGGCGCTGCTGTAGCCCCAGACCTCATGCAGCAGGGTCTGCCGCGCGACCGACTTGGCCCCGGCCCGGTACAGGAACTTCAGGATCGCGCATTCCTTGTCGGTCAGCCGGACCTTGCGGTTGCGGGCGGGCTCGACCAGCAGCCGGGCGCTCGGGCGGAAGACATAGGGGCCGACCAGGAAGACCGCATCCTCGGAGTTGTCGAATACCCGTAGCTGCGCCCGGACCCGCGCCAGAAGCTCGGTGATGCGGAAGGGCTTGGCGACATAATCATTCGCGCCCGCATCCAGGCCGCGCACCACATCGGCCTCGGCATGCGAGCCGGTCAGCATGATGATCGGCATGCGGTGCCCGGCGCGGCGCAGCGTGGCGCAGAGATCGCGGCCATCGGCATCGGGCAGCCCGATATCGAGCAGAATGGCGGCATAGCGCATATCCGCATCGGCCAGCCTGGCCTGAGCCTCGCACGCATCGGCCGCCGCATCGGCGGTGAAGCCTCCATCGGCTTCGATCTGCTCCACGAGCGTGGCGCGGAGGTCGGCGTCATCCTCGACGATCAGAATGTGGCGGCGGGCGGACATGGGTCTCTCCAGGGCAGCAGTGGCCGGTCGGGATACCGGCGTTCACCCCATGGTTGATACCGATGTTTTATATGCCCGAAAATCTTATTTTTATCACAAAGCCAATATCAATGGCTTAGCAATAAGTTTGAACTCAAAATATTACGAACGTGTTATTTTTTTGCAATGCTTCCGGGGGCGCCATCCCGGCCTTCCGGCCCGGGATGGCGCTGGCCGCTCAGCGTGGTGCGCTGGCCACCGCCAGGAAATTCGCGGCGCTATCCTCGGCGATCCGGAACCACTGGGCCTGCTCCACCCGGAATTTGTCCCAATGTTCATGGATGCGTCGGAAACGCGGATTCTGCGCGCCGAGTTCTCCGTAAAGCTCCTGCGCCGCCCGATAGAGCGCGCCCATCACTTCGCGCGGATAGGGCCGTAGTTGCGTGCCGCTGGCCACCAGGCGGCGCAGCGCGGCCGGGTTCAGCACGTCGTATTTCGCGACCGTCGCATGCCAGGCTTCGGCGCAGGCGGATTCCAGCATGGCCTTGTAAGGCGCGGGAAGGGTCTCATAGGCACGAATATTGATCATGAAATCGCTCGACGGCCCGACTTCCTGGAAACCCGGGTAGTAATAATACTTGGCCACCCGGGCGAAACCGAGCTTCTCGTCGTCATACGGGCCGATGTATTCGGCGGCGTCGATTACCCCGCGCTCCAGCGCCGGATAGATGTCGGATGGCGCGATCTGCTGCGGCACCGTGCCGAGCTTGGCCATGACGCTGCCGCCCAGCCCGGCGATCCGGAATTTCAGCCCGCGCAGATCCTCCGGCGTCTTGATTTCCTTGCGGAACCAGCCGCCCATCTGCGCCCCGGTGCAGGCGGCCGGGATGGCGACCACGCCATTGTCGGCGAAGACGTCCTTCAACTGCTCCCGCCCGCCGCCGTAATTCAGCCAGGCGTACATCGCCCGGCTCGGCATCCCCATCGGCAGGGTGGTCGAGATCGCCAGGCTCGGGTCCTTGCCGAAGTAGAACAGGCTGGCGGTGAAGCCGCATTCGACCGAACCCTGCTGCACCGCATCCAATATCTGCAAGCCGGGGACCACCTCGCCCGGGCCGGAGACGGTGATCTGGAAGGCGCCTTCGGTCATCTCGGCGACCCGGCGGGAGATGATCTCCGCCGCGCCATAGAGCGTGTCGATGGATTTGGGGAAGCTGTTCGGGCAGCGCCAGCGGATGCGCGGCTGGGCGGCGGCGAGATTGGGTGCGGCGAGCACGGCGGCCCCGGCGATGCCGGCGCCCCCGCCAGCGAGAATGCGGCGACGATTCATGGTGTTCCTCCCCTGCGCCGCCCCCTTTTAGGCAGGGGCTGGCAGGGGAAGTTACGCATGCGGCCCGGGCCTGCGCCAGATCGTTGCGGTTACCCGGCGTCGAGCCAGGCGCGGATTTCCGCGCCATGCTCGCCGAGCCTGGGGGCCGGCCGCCGGATGCTGGCGGGCGTGCCGCTCAGGCGTACCGGCGGCGCCATCGCCGGCCCGGCCGGCGTTTCCACCACCGCCCCACGCGCCTGGGCCTGCGGATGGGCCAAGGCCTCGTCGTAGGCGAGCACCGGCTCGCAGGGGATGCCGGCGGCGCCCAGTGCCGCCAGCCAATGGGCGCTGTCCTCGGTCGCCAGCCGGTCCTGGAGCAGCGGCAGCAATTCGGCGACATGGGCGACGCGCTTGGCATTCACGTCGAAGCGCGGGTCCTCCGCCAGTTCGGGCCGGCCGATGATGCCGCAGAGCGAGCGCCAGAATTTCTCCTTCGAGGCGCCGAGGGTGATCCAGCCATCCCGCGTGCGGAACACCCGGTAGGGCGCCGAGCCGCGATGCAGCTGGCCCATCCGCGGCGGCCGCGTCCCTTGGGAAAACACATGCGCCGCCTCATAGACGCCGAGCGACAGCCCGGCCTCGAACAGCGACTGGTCGATCCGCTGGCCCTGCCCGGTCCGCTGCCGCGCCTGCAACGCGCCCAGAACGGCGATCGCCGCATACATCCCCGAGGTCACGTCGGTGATGGCGATGGGCAGCCGGTAGGGCTCGCCATCCGGCGGGCCATTGCCGGCCATCAGCCCGGACATGCCCTGCGCCATCATGTCCAACCCACCATGCGCCGCCCAGGGCCCGGTCTGGCCGAAGCCGGAGATGCTCGCATAGACCAGCCGCGGATTGGCCGCCGCCATCGCCGCCCAGCCGAGCCCCAGCCGCTCCAGCACGCCGGGGCGGAAATTCTCCACCAGCACATCGGCCCGCAGCGCGATCCGCCGCACCACGTCGAGATCGGCGGGCTGCTTCAGGTCGAGCGCGATGCTGCGCTTGTTGCGGTTCCAGATGCCGAAGGGCGCGCTGGCGCCATCCACGAAGGGCGGCATCCGCCGGGCATCGTCGCCGCCATCCGGCCGCTCGACCTTGATGACCTCGGCGCCCATGTCGCCCAGCAGCATGGTGCAATAGGGGCCGGAGAGAAAGCTGGTCAGGTCCAGCACGACCAGCCCGTCCAATGCACCTGCCATGCGGCGATCTCCCTGCCGCGGAGCGGCGGTTATGCGTGCCGCGGAGCGGCGGTTATGCGTGCCGCGGAGCGGCGTCAGCCCCAGCCGCGGAGCGGCGAGCCTCTTCTGCCGGCCAGTTAAGACGCTGCCGACTGCCGCGGCAACCGGCGCTTCCGCTTGCCGCGCCCCCCCTTGATGCGGCGCAGCATCCGGCCAAGCTTAAGGCCTGATCGGAAACCGATGGGAATGATGAGCAGCAACGCCCCGCGCCACATCCGCCTCACCTCCCACCCGGAGCCGCAGGCGCATCGCTGGCCGCTCCACTGGGCCGCCGCCACCGCCGCGGAGCGCGGCCCGATCATCGGCTCGGTCACCCGCCCATCCGACCGCAACGTCATCGGCACCCATGGCGGCTCCTATTCGCTGTACCGGGCGCTGGCGGTCTCGGCCGGCACGCTGTCGCCGCTGCAACGCCCGGACCTCGCCAATACCCACCCCGTCACCGCCATCGGCCCCTATCTGCAATGGTCGGAGCCCGGGAAGATCGTCTCGCTCGACCCCTGGGGGCATGTGGTGGGCGAGGCCTTCGGCGATGCCATCGGCGAGGGCATCGACATCCGCCCCAGCATCGCCATCACCAAGGCGCGGCTGAACCTGGCCGAGCTGAACGCCCTCATCGCCACCGGCGAGCTCAAGCCGGATGGCCAGGTGCTGCACGAAGGCGGCGACGTCTCCGTCACCAAGGCCGCGATCGACCCGGTCTGGTGGCTGCCCGGCATCGCCGAGCGCTTCGGCACTCCTGAGCACGACCTCCGCCGCACCCTGTTCGAACAGACCGCCGGCATGTACCCCGAGCTCGTCACCCGCCCGGACCTCGCGGTCTTCCTGCCCCCGGTCGGCGGCATCACCGCCTATATCTTCGGCGATCCGCGCGACCTGGCCGACCGCCGCGTGCCGCTCACCTGCCGGGTGCACGACGAATGCAACGGCTCCGACGTCTTCGGCTCGGACATCTGCACCTGCCGCCCCTACCTGATCCAGGGCATCGAGGAGAGCATCCGCTCGGCCCAGCAGGGCGGCGCCGGCCTCGTCGTCTACAATC
>JAQGIA010000314.1 GCA_028291445.1 Belnapia sp. | reverse complement strand
CCGGCTGGGGCATCGGCGCGGTGCTCGGCCTGTCGCGCTACCCGGCGGCGGAGCGGCTGGCGGTGGATCGGGCGCGGCGCTGGCTCTCGGCGACCAACCTGCTGGACCGGGCGGACGACCCGGCCGGCGCGCTGCCCTATGGCGCGCAGCGGCGGCTCGAGATCGCCCGGGCCATGTGCACCGAACCGGCGCTGCTGTGCCTCGACGAGCCGGCGGCCGGGCTGAACCCGCGCGAATCGGATGAGCTGGCGAAGCTGCTGCTGGATATCCGGGCGCAGGGCACCTCCATCCTGCTGATCGAGCACGACATGGGCGTGGTGATGCGGATCAGCGACCGGGTGGTGGTGCTGGACCATGGGGTGCTGATCGCGGATGGGGCGCCGGCCGCGGTGCGGGGCGATCCCAAGGTGATCGCCGCCTATCTCGGGGTCGAGGAAGACGAGGCGGTGGCGCCATGACCCGCCCGCTGCTCGAGATCGCCGGGCTTTCCGCCAGCTATGGCGCGGTGCAGGCGCTGAACGACGTCTCGCTGGAGGTGATGCAGGGCGAGATCGTCACGCTGATCGGCGCCAACGGCGCCGGCAAGTCGACCCTGCTGATGACCATCTGCGGCGACCCGAAGCCGCGCGAGGGCAGCATCCGCCTGGAAGGCGAGGACATCACCGGCGCGCCGACCCATGCCATCATGCGGCGCGGCGTGGCGCAGTCGCCGGAGGGGCGGCGGATCTTTCCGCGCATGAGCGTCTACGAGAACCTGCTGATGGGAGCGGAGTCGCTGACCACCGGCGACCCGCGGCCGCAGCTCGAAAAAGTCTATGCGCTGTTCCCCCGGCTACGGGAGCGCGTCGCCCAGCGCGGCGGCACGCTCTCGGGCGGCGAGCAGCAGATGCTGGCGATCGGCCGGGCACTGATGTCGAAGCCCCGGCTGCTGCTGCTGGACGAGCCCTCGCTCGGCCTGGCGCCGCTGGTGGTCAAGCAGATCTTCGCCGCCATCCGCGCGCTCAACGCCGAGACCGGGCTGACGGTGCTGCTGGTGGAGCAGAACGCCAACCAGGCGCTGCGGCTGGCCCATCGGGGCTATGTGCTGGTGAATGGCCGCATCACCATGGAGGGCGAGGGCCGCGCCCTGCTGGCCCGGCCGGAAATCCGCGACGCCTACCTGGGCGGCGGGCATGGGTGACAGTGGATTGCCGCAGGCAGTAGGCCTAGAATCGTTACCAACGTCGCCCCCGGGCGGCGCATCAGGCAGGAGAACCGAGAGATGCTGACCCGTCGGGGATTGATCGCGACGACCGCTGCCGTGCCCCTCGCCAGCTTGGGCGTATCGGGCGCTGCCTATGCCCAGGGCAGCGGCCCCATCCGCCTGGCCTGCGCCGGGCCGATGACGGGCTCCAACGCCTCGGCCGGCGACCAGATGCGGATCGGCGCGCAGCAGGTGGTGGCCGACCTGAACGCCAAGGGCGGCGTGCTCGGCCGCCAGCTCGCGCTCGAGATCGCCGATGACGCCTGCGATCCGCGCCAGGCGGTCTCGGTCGCCAACCAGCTCGCCGGCCGCAAGGTGGCGATGGTCGCCGGGCATTACTGCTCGGGCAGCTCCATCCCGGCGAGCAAGGTCTATGCCGAGGAGGGCGTGCTGCAGATCAGCCCGGCCAGCACCAACCCGCGCTATACCGACGACGGCGCCTGGAACACCTTCCGAGTCTGCGGCCGGGACGACCAGCAGGGGCTGATCGCCGGCACCTACATCGCCAAGAACTTCGCCGGCAAGAAGGTGGCGATCCTGCACGACAACCAGTCCTACGGCAAAGGCCTGGCCGACGAGACCAAGAAGGCGCTGAACGCCAACGGCGTGACCGAGACCATCTACGCCGCCTATACGCCGGGCGAGCGCGACTACAACGCGCTGGTCTCCCGGCTCAAGGGCGCGGCGATCGAGGTGATGTACATCGGCGGCTACTACACCGAAGCCGGGCTGATCCTGCGCCAGGCCAAGGAGCAGGGCATGGCGGTAACGATGATCGGCGGCGATGCGCTGGTGACCAAGGATTTCTGGCAGATCACCGGCGCCGCCGGCGAGGGCGCGCTGATGACCTTCAGCGCCGACCCGCGCAAGCGCCCGACCGCCGCCGCCGTCGTCGCCAGCTTCAAGGCGAAGAACATCGATCCGGAGGGCTAAGTTCTCTACACCTACGCCGCGGACGAGATCTGGGCGGCGGCGGCGGCCAAGATCAACAGCGTCGACCCGAAGAAGGTGGCCGATGCGATGAAGGCCTCCGGCCCCTGGCAGACCGTGCTCGGGCCGATCAGCTTCGACCGCAAGGGCGACGTGACGGTGCCGGATTATGTCTTCTATATCTGGAAGAACGGCGAATACATGGAGGTCTAAGGACTTGCTTTCGGGGTGTCGACGGGTGCAGGATTTGCCCTGTCGTCAACAACCGAAAGGAGGTGATCCAGTGTCTAATAGCCAAACGCCGTGTGCACTGCCCGAGGCCTCGATCATCGTCACCGCCACTGCGGAGATGGCGTCCTAAGCCCTGCATAGGCCGGCAACGGCTGCCGCAATGGGAAGGCCCGGATGGGAAACCATCCGGGCCTTCCGCATGTCTGGGGCCTTTTTAGCCCCAGGCCGTCCGGCCTGGGCCGGTTATCCGTTCAATCCAGAGCCGGTTACCCGTTCAATCCAGAGCCGGTTACCCGGCCGGCCGCCGCCCGGTCAGCATGGCCACCACCTGCGCCCGCAGCCATTCCTCCGCCGGGTCGTGGTCCAGCGCCGTCCGCCAGGCCATGCGCATCACCGAATCGGGGCTGGCGAAGGGCAGCGGATCGGCCGCCAGGCCACCGCCCGCCTCCGGCGCCACCAGCGCATCCGCCAGCGTATCGGAGATGGTGCAGAGCAGCTCGGTGCCCACCAGCAACTGCCCCAGCAGGCCGAATTCCGGCACCCCCAGCACCACCCGGCGGCGGCGGCCGAGCCGTTCCAGCGCCGCGTCGGCGAAGCCGGTCAGGTCGCCGCGCGGGGTGACCAGCACATGCGGCCTGGCGCAATAGGCATCGAGGTCCACGGGCGGGGTATGGGCGCTGCGCAGCACCCGGAAGCTGCCCCGTCGCAGCACCCGCTGCTTGGCGACGGCCGGCAGGTCGTCGCCCATGAAGCCGAGGGCGAGGCCGATCTCGCCGCTTTCCAGCATGGCCGGGATGGTGCGGTAATTGGCCGCGCGGATCACCAGCCGGCACTGCGGCGCGGTCTGCCACAGCCGGGCCAGCAGCGGCTTCGCGGCCATTCCCACGTCATCGGTCCAGCCGATGCGGAAGACCCGCTCGTCGGTCGCCGGATCGAAGGGCGTGGCACCGGCCAGGGTCGCGCTGATCGCCTGGAGGGAGGGGACCAGCGCCGCGATCAGCGCCTCGGCCCGGGGGGTGGGTTCCAGCAGCTTGCCGTTGCGGATCAGCAGCTCGTCGCGGAAGGCGGCGCGCAGCCGGGCCAGGGCGGCCGAGGTGGCCGGCTGCGACAGGAACAGGGATTGGCCGGCGCGGGTGACGCTGCGTTCGCGCATCAGGGCGACGAAGACCGGCAGCAGGTTCAGGTCGAGCCGGCGCAGTTCCGCTTCTTCGGGGCGCAGGGCCATCGGACGGCTTCGGTCAGCCGCCCGGCTTTCCCACGGGATGGTAATCGCGGCCGAAATAGATCAGCCCGTGGTCGTGCTGGCTGCCGCTGCGGATGCCGGCGACCTCGGCGAAGATGACGCTATGCGTGCCCTTGTCGACGATATCGGCCACCTTGCAGTCGAAGGACACCACGGCGCCCTGCAGCACCGGCGCGCCGGTCGCCAGCGTGGCCCAGGTGCCGGCGTCGAAGCGTTCCGCCATGCTGCATTTGGTGACGCCGGCGAAGACCATGGCGACCTCCTGCTGGCCGGCGGCGACCACGTTGACGCAGACGTTGCCGTTCTGCCGCAGGGCGGGCGCGGCGGTGGCGTTGCGGTTCATGCAGACCAGCAGCATCGGCGGGTCGTCGGTCACGCTGCAGACCGCGCTGGCTGTGAAGCCGCCGCGGCCGCCCGGGCCGCCGGTGGTGATGATGTTCACCGCGGCGCCGAGGCGGGCCATGGCATCGCGGAAGTCTTGCTTGGTCACGGACATCGGGGCGGGCGCCTTGGGTTGTTGCGCCGATTTAAGCACGCGGCGTGCCGCGGGGAACCCTGCGCGGCGCAGGGACCCGGCTGAGCAAGCCAGCCGCCGGCTATCCGGCTTCTTATCCAGCCCCTGGCCGGGGTGCCGCCGATAGCGGCGTCGAGACATCCTCCAGCGACCTTCCCTCCGCGGCGAAGCCCAGCTTCCATTCGGTGCCGGCGGCGACCAGCATCAGCGCCGCGGCGATCAGGTAGCCCCAGAGGATGTCGCCGCGGTTGCCGCTCGAGATCAGCCAACCGAACAGGGTCGGGCCGACCACGCCGCCGACCGCGGTGCCGATGGCGTAGAACAGGGCGATGGCCATGGCCCGCATCTCCAGCGGGAAGCTCTCGCCGACCGTCAGATAGGCGGCGGAGGCGGCGGCGGAGGCGAAGAAGAAGATCACCGTCCAGGCGGCGGTCTGTTCCCAGGCGGTCAGCCAGCCCTCGGCGAAGGCCAGGCCGGTGGCCGCCATCAGCAGCCCGGCGAGACCATAGGTGGCGCTGATCATGACCCGGCGGCCGATGGTGTCGAAGAAGCGCCCGAGCAGCAGCGGCCCGGCCAGGTTGCCGAGGGCGAAGGGCAGCATGAACCAGCCGATCTGCTGCGCCGGGATCTGGTAGAATTTGGTCAGTACCAGCGCATAGGTGAAGAACACCGCATTGTAGCAGAAGGCCTGGCAGGACATCAGCGTCAGGCCCAGGATGGCCCGCGGCCGGTGGGTCCGGAACATGGTGTGCCAGATCTCGGCGAGGCTGGCGGCGCCGCGGCGGTTGAGCATTGTGGGGCCATAGGTGGCCGGCGGCAGCGGGCCGGTTTGCGCCGCGACGTCGCGCTCGATGGCGGAGACGATCGCCTCACCCTCCGCCGGGCGGCCATGCAGCATCAGCCAGCGCGGGCTTTCCGGCAGGTGGCGGCGGAGCAGCAGCACCCCCAGCGACAGGGCGCCGCCGACGATGAAGGCGGCGCGCCAGCCGATCTCGGGGTCGATGATGGCCGGGTCCAGCACCACCAGGGCGGTGACCGCGCCGATCGCCGCGCCGCCCCAGAAGGTGCCGTTGACGAACAGGTCGACCCGGCCGCGGAGGCGGGCGGGGATCAGCTCCTGGATGGCGGAATTCACCGCCGCGTATTCGCCACCGATGCCGGCGCCGGTCAGCATCCGGCAGAAGGCGAAGCTCCAGAAGTCCCAGGCGAAACCGGTGGCGACGCTGGCCAGCATGTAGACGATGAGGGTGATGAAGAACAGCCGGCGGCGGCCGATGCGGTCGGCCAGCCAGCCGAAGCCCAGCGCCCCGACCACCGCGCCGATCAGGTAGGCCGAGGCGGTCAGGCCGATCTGGGTTTCGGTCAGCGCCAGGCTCGGGCTCTGGTGGATGGCGCCGGCCAGGCTGCCGACCAGTGTCACCTCCAGCCCGTCGAGGATCCAGGTGATGCCGAGCGCGATGACGACCCGCCAGTGGAAGCCGCTCCAGGGCAGCCGGTCGAGCCGGGCGGGAACATCGGTTTCGAAGCGGTCGCCGGTGGTGGTACCGGATGTGTCACGCATGTAACCGGGTCTCCCTGTACGGGACCAACGCGGCGGCGCGGGAATGGTGGCGCATCGGATCGCTGCCCGGAGACCGGACATTGCCATCGGAACAGGCATGGCAAAGCCGGGCGGAGGTGGCTAGATGCGCGAAGGACCCATCCGCACAAGGAGGAAAAGCATGTCCGAGATCCAGATCGCCGCCACCGACGGCAGCGGCAGCTTCGGCGCCTATCTGGCGCTGCCCAAGACCAAGCCCGCCCAGGGAACTCATGGCGTCGTGGTGATGATCCAGGAAATCTTCGGCGTGAACGGCGCCATGCGCCAGCTCAGCGACTGGGTGGCCGAGATGGGCTTCATCGCCATCAGCCCCGACCTGTTCTGGCGCCAGGAGCCCGGCGTGCAACTCGACCCCGACCAGGGCCAGGCGCAATGGGACCGGGCCTTCGCGCTGATGAAGGGGATGGACCAGGACAAGGCGATCGATGACCTGAAGGCGACGGTCGCGCAGGCCCGCAAGATGGAGGGCGCCAATGGCAAGGTGGCGACCATGGGCTTCTGCCTCGGCGGCCGGCTGGCCTACATGATGGCCACGCGGTCCGATACGGAGGCCAATATCAGCTACTACGGCGTCGGGCTGGAAGGGCTGCTGGGCGAGGCCGGCGCGATCAAGGCGCCGCTGATCCTTCACATTGCGGAAAAGGACGGCTTCGTGCCGCCGGAAGCGCGGGAGAAGATCGTCGCCGGGCTCAAGGATAAGGCGCAGGTGGCGGTGCACGTCTATCCGGGCGTCGACCACGCCTTCGCCCGGATGGGCGGGCATAGCTGGGACGCCCGGGCGGCGACCATCGCCAACGGGCGGACGGCGGAGCTGCTGGCCAAAACGCTCGGCTGAGCCGACCAGGGCCGGGGGGCTCGGGCTTTGTTCCCCCCCCGGCCTGGTTTTCCCTCGGGCGCGGCCTCAGCTTCGCCCGTAGGTATCCTCGATGCGGACGATGTCGTCCTCGCCCAGGTAAGCGCCGACCTGCACCTCGATGAGGTTCAGCGGGATCATCCCCGGGTTCTCCAGCCGGTGCACGCAGCCGAGCGGCAAATAGATGCTCTCGTTCTCCCGCAGCAGGATGTTCTCCCCGTCGCGGTGGACGATGGCGGTGCCGTTCACCACCACCCAGTGCTCGGCCCGGTGGAAATGCTTCTGCAACGAGAGCTTCTGGCCCGGGCGGACCTGGATCTTCTTGACCTGGAAGCGGTCGCCGAGGATCAGCCCCTCGTAATTGCCCCAGGGCCGGTAGATGCGGCGATGCTCGGTCGCTTCCTTGCGGCCGGCCTGGCGCAGCTTGTCCACCAGCTGCTTCACATCCTGGGCACGGTCGCGCGGCATCACCAGGACGGCGTCCTCGGCGGTGACCACGACCATGTCCGTCAGGCCGATGACGCCGGTCAGGATGCCCTCGGAGCGGATGAAGCAGCCGGAGGAGTCGACCAGGGCGACCGGGCCGGTGGCGACATTGCCCTGCCCGTCCTTGGCGCCGATCTCCCAGAGTGCGCCCCATGAGCCGAGGTCCGACCAGCCGATGGCGGCGGGGACCACGGCGGCCAGGCTGGTCTTCTCCATCACCGCGTAATCGATCGAGATCGCCGGGGCGGCGCGGAAGGCCTCGGTGCCGAGGCGGACGAAATCGAGGTCGCGGGTGGCGCCCGCCATGGCGGCGCCGACGCTGCGGAGGATCTCGGGGGCGAAGCGTTCCAACTCGGCCAGCAGGGTCGCGGCGGTGGCGACGAACATGCCGCTGTTCCAGAGATGCCGGCCGCCGGCGAGGAATTCCGCCGCGCGGGCCGCATCCGGCTTTTCGATGAAGCGGGCGAGGACGCGCACGCCGGGGGCGCCGGGCAGTTCCTCGCCGGCCTCGATATAGCCGTAGCCGGTTTCGGCCTGGGTCGGCTGCATGCCGAAGGTGACGATCTGGCCGGCCGCGGCGGCGACCACCGCCTGGTCCAGCGCCGCATGCAGGGCGGCAGGGTCGGCAATGGCGGCATCGGCGGCCATGATCCAGAGCACCGCCTCGGGCGATTGCTCGGCGACCAGCAGGGCGGCGGCGGCGACGGCCGGGGCGCTGTTGCGGCCGACCGGCTCCAGCAGGATGCGGGCACCCTCGATGCCGGCGGCGCGAAGCTGCTCGGCGACCAGGAAGCGATGCGCCTCGTTGCAGACCACGACAGGCGGGGCGAAGCCCGGGCCGCGGGCGCGGCCGGCGGTTTCCTGCAACATGGTCTCGGCACCGACGAGGGGCCAGAATTGCTTCGGATAACCCTCACGCGACAGCGGCCAGAGCCGCGTCCCGGTGCCCCCCGACAGAATGACCGGCACGATCGTCACGATAGTCCTCCGTGAAGCCTGCGGCGGACTATAGCAAAAGCCGGTTGCCGGAAAGTCAGCGGCACGTGCGTGGCGGGATAGATCAATGCCGCTTACGCGATAGAGACCGATGCCGCTTGCGCGATAGAGACCAATGCCGCTTGCGCGGCGGGCAGGCAAAGCGGGTCAGGCGACCCGCAGGCCGCAATCGGCGAAGCCGGCGAAGAGGTAACCGGCGCCGCGCACCGTCTTGATGCAATCCTGCTGGGCCGAGCCCAGCTTGCGGCGCAGCCGGAGCACGAGATTGTCGACGGTGCGGTCCTCGGCCCGGAAGGGGCGGCGGAACACCGTCTCGGCGATGGCGTCCCGGCTGATCGCCCGGCCGCGGGTATCGACCAGCATGGTCATCAGGTCGAATTCCGCCGTGGTCAGGGCGCATTCGGAGCCATTCGGGCGGAGCAGCTGCCGCCGCGCCGGGATCAGCCGCCAGCCATCGACGGCGACCGTGGGCTCCACCTGCACCGCACCCCATTCGGCCCGGCGCAGCACGGCGCGGACCCGCGCCAGCAGGGCGCGCAGCGGCAGGTCACGGTCCACCAGATCATCCGCCCCGGCTTCCAGAACCATGATTTGGCTTAATTCATCGGCCCGGTCATCGCTGCGGTTGACGACCATGATGCAGGGCACCAGGGAGATGTCACGGATGCGTCGCAGGGTCTGCAGGGAGGCGGCGGGCTCCCGCTCCTCGCCCAGGATCACCATGCGGGGCGGCCGGCTCGACAGCCGGTCCATCATGGAACGGGCGTCATCATGCACCTCGGCGGAGAAGCCATGGTCATGGAAGAAGCTGGCCATCTTGCGACCGAAATTCGTATCGGTATCGATAATTTCGAGCCCGAGCTGTCCCATGGCCGATCCTTCGCAGAACGTTGCAGCCATCTCATGAAGCCGGCAACCCGCAATCTAGGGTTGTCGCTCAACATAGTGTGCAGTGCAACAAGACTTGTCACGAAGGAAATCATCCCAAGGCACATTTCAACAAGTTGTTATAAGGCGTGGCAAATCCATCACGAAGCATCGAGACCGACTTCAACCCGACATTTCATGAAGGTTGTACGGAACGATATGTTGCTACCTTCGGCTGCAAAATCCTCCTGCGATCAGCCGATTTCGGGCCGCCGTCCGGCCGCGACGGCCTCGATCAGCGCCAGATGACGCGGCAGACATACGCTGTTCAGATCGAAGCCCTCGACCACCGTCCGCCGCGCCGCGGCGCGCAGCGGGGCATGCGCGGCCGGGTCGGCCAGCGCCCGCACCACTGCATCGGCCACCGCGTCGGGGGAGAAGAAGTCGACCAGCAGGCCGTTCCGGCCATGCTCGATCACCTCCTGCACCGGGGCGGTGGCCGAGCCGATGACCAGGCACCCGAGCGCCATGCTTTCAAGCATCGACCAGGACAGGACGAAGGGATAGGTCAGGTAGACATGCGCCGAGGACAGGCTGAGCAGGCCGATCAGCGTCTCATGCGGCACCTTGCCGGTGAAATGCACCCGGGTCAGGTCCAGCCGCTCGCCCAGCTCGGCCAGCATGACCTGCTTCCAGGTGCCGCCCTCGCGCGGCTTGGCGCCGTAATGCGGCTCGTCCCCGCCGACCAGCACGATCCGCGCCGCCGGGCGGCGGGCGAGGATCTCGGGCAAGCTGCGCATGAAGGTGGGGAAGCCGCGATAGGGCTCCATTCCGCGGGCGACGAAGGTCACCACCTCGTCGCCCTCGCGCAGCCGGCAGCCGTCCGGCAGGGTGATGTCGACGCCGCGGCGGCGCTGGATCTCGTGGGTATCGATCCCCTCATGCACCACCGAGATGCGCTCACGGGCCCAGGCCGGGAAGCGGCTGGCCTGCCACTTGGTCGGGGTCTGGCCCCAATCGGCCTCCTGCATGGTGACCAAATGGTTGGCGTTGAGCACCCGGATCCGGCAGGCGTCGTCCATGGAGGTCGGGCCCGGCGGGTCGAAGCCGACGTCGGCACCGGTCGAATTATAGTAGAATTCCCAATAGAACAGCAGCTTGGCCGCCGGCCAGACATCGCGCAGGAATAGCCCCTCGCCCCAGCCCGGGTGGCAGCAGATGATGTCGGGGCTGAAGCCGCGCTCCTTCAGCGCCATGGCGGCGCGGGCGGCCTGCTGGCCGCGGAAGACCGCATTCTCGAAGCGGCGGAGGTAGCGATGGGTGTCCTTGGCGCCGACCGAGGGCGCCTTGTAGCGCAGGTGCTGGACGCCGGGCAGCGCCTCGCCCGCGTTCTCCCCCAGGCCGACGACCTCGACGCCCTTCCGCCGGGCGATCGCCCGGGCGACGTGGCGATACTGGGCCGGGAAATTCTGGTGCACGAAGAGCACGCGCATGGTCGGGAAATCCTGGCCTGGGAAGCGGTTCAGGGCGGCGCCGCCGGTCGCCGCCGGACATGCCCCATTTGTCCGGCCGGTGTCCATGCGGCGCCGCGGCATCGCCATTCGGCGAATCCGCCGGACGGCCGATTTCGTGCACGAAGCCGCGGGCGGTGCAACGTTCCGGCCCTCCGCAGCTTATCGGCATATGCACGCCGGCCTTCCACAAACCGACTGGTCGATACTCTCGACCCTGCTGCGCCTGGCCCAGCGCGACGGCTGGCGGGTGGAATTCGATTACGACCGCGTGCAGGTCTCCAGCCGGCGGTCCCTGGAGGGCGTGGTGGTGCTGCCCTGCCGGCTGATGCGGCATGCCCGGGCGAATGGCTGGGACGTGGCCATGGCGCGGGGGCGGATCGGCCTGCGCCATCCCGCCGTGCGGCACGCGGTCACCTTGCAGCTTGAGGCCTGAGCAGCTCCAGGCCTGGCGCAACCTACCAGCCGTGCAGGGCCAGCGAATCCGCCGGCGCCTGCTCCCGCCGTTCCGTCATGCCGTAGTCCCGCATCACCCCCACCACGCGCAGCCGGTAGCCGGCGAAGATCCCGGCCCTGCCGGCCGCCTGGCTGCCGCGATGCATCCCGTTGTTGCGCCAGCAGGCGACCGCGGCGTCATCCTCCCAGAAGGACAGGCTGAGCAGCTTCCCCGGATTGGACAGGCTGCGGAAGCGCTCGACCGAGACGAAGCCCGGCACCCGCTCCAGCTCCGGCTTCAGCCGGGCGGCATGGTCCAGGTATTCGTCGAACCGGCCCTCGGCCGGCTCGACCTCGAAGATGACGGCGATCATGCGGTGCTCCCCTGAATTCCCCTTGGAAGCGACAGCATGGCATGCTGGCCGGGCGCTGTCCTTCGGCCGGGGGCGAAGCGGCGCGGCCGGCGCCATGCCAGGCTGCACCCCTGCCCGGGAGCCGCCGATGACCACCACCGCCGCCTTCGCCACTATCGCCGCCCTGCTGGCCGACCCGGCCCGCGCCGCCATGCTGACGGCGCTGCTCGCCGGGGAGGCGCTGACCGCCGGGGAGCTGGCCCGCGTCGCCGGCATCGGCGCGCCGGCCGCCAGCGCCCATCTGGCCCGGCTGGTGGATGGCGGGCTGGTGGCGGTGCAGCCGCAGGGCCGCCACCGCTACCACCGGCTCGCCTCGGCCGAGGTGGCGGCGACGCTGGAGGCGCTGGGCGGACTGGCCGAGGCGGTGGCCCCCCCTCCGGCGACCGGCCGGCGCTGGCCGCATGGCGAGGCCTTCCGCGCCGCCCGGCTCTGCTACGACCATCTGGCCGGACGGCTCGGCGTCGCGCTGCAGGCCGGGCTCGCCGGGCGCGGCTGGATCGTCCCGGTGGCCGGCGGCTGGGCGACCTCGGCGGCGGGCGAGGCCGGGCTGGCGGCGCTCGGGGTCGATCTGGCGGCGGCGCGCGGCACCCGGCGATTCGCCTGCGATTGCATGGACTGGTCCGAGCGGCGGATGCACCTGGCCGGCGGGCTGGGCCGCGAACTGGCCGCCTGCTGCCTCCGCCGGCACTGGCTGGTACGGCTGCCGGGGGAGCGCGAGGGCGATCCGCTGGCCCGGCGCCGGCTGCGGCTGACGCCCGAGGGGGCGCGCTGCCTGGGCGATACGCTCGGCGTGCTGGAGCAGGCGGCTTGAAGCCGGCGGCGCGGCTGCTGCTGGCGCTGGTGCTGATGACCAGCGCCAGCCAATTCCACCGGGCGGCGCTCGGGGTGATCGGGCCGGAGCTGGCGACCGAGCTGGGGGCCGGCGCCGGCCTGCTGGGGGCGGCGAACGGTGCTTTCTTCCTGGCGCTGCTGGTGCTGCAGATCCCGGTCGGGCTGGCGCTCGACCGGATCGGGCCGCGGCTGACGGTCGCCGCGCTGAGCCTGCCGGCGGCGCTCGGCGCTTTGGGCCAGGGGCTGGCGCCGGATGCCGGCTGGTTCCTGGCGGCGCGCTTCCTGCTCGGCCTGGGCTGCGCCGCCTCCTTCATGGCGAGCGTGGTGCTCTGCGCCCGCTGGCATGCCGGCGAGGGGCTGACCAGCGCCCTCGCCCGGGTCTTCGCCTTCAGCCAGCTCGGCATATTGCTGGCCGGGGCGCCCTTCGCCTGGCTGGCCGAGGCACTGGGCTGGCGCGGCGCCTATGCGCTGTCCGGCCTCGGGACGCTGGTGCTGGCGGCGCTCTGGTGGGTCTGGGTGCGCGACGACCCGCCCGACCCGGACCCTGGCCGGCTGCGGCCGCCGCGCCCGGTGGAAACCATCGCAGGGGCGTTGCGCGGTCAATGGACGGTCTGGCGGACACCGGGGCTGCTGCCGGTGCTGGCGATGCACCTGGTCGGCTATGCGGCGATGGCGACGGTGCTGGCGGTCTGGGCCGGGCCCTATCTGTCGGCGGTGCATGGGCTGGCGCCAGGGCCGCGCGGGATGGTGCTGGGGGCCATGGGGCTGGCGCTGGTCGCCGGGCTGCTCGGGGTCGGGCCGCTGGAGCGGCGGCTGAACACCCGCAAATGGCTGGTGGTGGCCCTGGCGAGCGGGGTGGTGCTGGTGCTGCTGGCGCTGGCCGCCTGGCCGCGGGCGCCGCTGCCGGTGGCGATAGGGCTGCTGGTGCTGCTGTGCGGACTCAGCTGCTACCCGGTGGTGGTGGTGGCGCATGGCCGGTCGCTGTTCCCGGACCATCTGGTCGGGCGCGGGGCCACCACGGTGAACCTGGCGCAGACGCTGGGCAGCGCGGCGCTGCCGGCGCTGACGGGATGGGCGGTGGGCTACGCGCCGGCGGAACTGGCCTGGCCGATCGCCTTCGCCACCCTGGCGGCGGCGCTGGCGCTGGGGGTGGCGGGGTATCTGACGGGGCAGGATGCGCCGCCGCGCCGCCCGGTCGCCCAACAGGGCGGCTGACCGGGCGGCACGGCGGGGTTCAGCTCAGCGCTTCCACCAGCCGCGGCGGCGCGGGGCCGCCTCGTCCAGCGTATCGACGCTGACCGGCTGGACAGCCGGGCCCTGGACCACCTCGGGGATGGGCTCCGGCGCAGGCTGGGCGGCGACGGGCTCTGGGGCCGGGGCTGCTGGGGCCGGGGCTGGCGCCGTGGGTGCCACGGCCTCGATCGCGGTTTCGGCCGGGGGCTCCGGCGGCGCTTCGGCCGGCGCGGCTTCGGCGACGGGTGCCGCAACCACGGGCGCCGCAACCACGGGCGCCTCGGCCATGGGCGCTTCGGCAGGCACGGCCTCGGCCATCGGCTCGGCCGCTACCGGAGCTTCCGGTGGGGCTTCCACCCGGGCTTCCGCTGGGGCTTCCGCTGGGGCCTCGGCCGGGGCTTCCACCACAGCGGTTTTCACCGTGCGGATCTCGACGATCCGCACGTCGGTCGCCGGGGTTGCGGCCACCGGGGTTGCGACCACCGGGGCTACGACGACCGGTGGGGGCAACGGCCGGGACCGCCGCTCGGCGGCCGCCTCGGCAGCGGCTTCCGCCGCTTCCATCGCGGCCATGATGTCGTCCACATGGCCGGCGAAGGGATCGGCCGGCGTTGGGCCCATGTAGCGCGGCGGCGGCTCGGCGTAGCGGGCGAAGGGCTCCGGCTCGCGCGGCGCGGGCTCGGCACCCTCCCCACGGGGGGCGGTACCGGGGCGGCCACCACGACGGCCACGGCGGCGGCGGCGCGAGGCCTCCGCTTCGGTCGCGGCCTCCGCGGCATCCTGGCCGGCAGGCGTCTCGCCGAAGGGGGTCTCGGCCGGAGTCGCCTCGGAAGACGGGGATGCCTCGGATTGGACAGCCCCAGCTTGAGCAACCCCAACATGGGGCGCCCCGGCGGCATCGCCCTGGGCGGAAGCCGTCTCGGCCTCATCC
>JAQGIA010000282.1 GCA_028291445.1 Belnapia sp. | reverse complement strand
GCACATTCTGATGATCGACCCGGACCAGCCCCGGCTGCGGCTGCATACCCGAGGCGAGGATGGCCAATGGGCCTCCGAGCCCCATGCCGGGCTGGCGACCGAGGTGCCGATCCCCATCCTTGGCCTCACCCTGCCGCTGGCCGAGCTCTACGAGGGGCTGAGCTTCCGCCGGCAGCCCTACCTGGTCATTCCCGAGGGTTAACCTCGAATACCGGCCCCAGCGGCACCTTGCCGCCGCCGCCCGGCGTCTCCTGCACATAGGTTGGCCAGGCCAGCCCCGTCACCCGCCGCCGCAGCCCGCGCAGCAAGGCCCGGCCCTCCGCCACCGGCACCGCGAAGCGCGCCGTCCCCGGCGCCGCATCCAGCTGATGCAGGTAGTATGGTTTTATGCGGGCCCGCAGCATGGCGCGGAACAATTCCTCAAGCGCCGCCTCGCTGTCGTTCACCCCGCGCAGCAGCACGCTCTGGCCGAGCAGCACCACCCCCGCCCGGTGCAGCCGCCCCAGTGCCGCCACCGCCGCGGCCGAGAATTCCCGGGCGTGATTGGCATGGACGCAGAGATACAGCGGCTTTCCCACCTCCAGCGCCGCCGCCAGCGCCGGGGTCACCAGCTCCGGCGCCGCCACCGGCACCCGGCTGTGGATCCGCAGCAGCTCGATATGCGGGATAGCGGCCAGCCGCCGCAGGATCTCCCCCAGCCGCCGGGGCGAGAGCATCAATGGATCGCCCCCGGTCAGGATCGCCTCCCGTACCGCCGGCGTCGCCGCGAACCAGCCGAGCGCCGCCTCCAGCTCGGCCTCGCCCAGCACGCCACCATCCGGTCCCACCGCCTCCCGCCTAAAGCAGAAGCGGCAATAGACCGGGCAGGCCAGCAGCGGCTTCAGCAGCGCCCGGTCGGGGTAGCGGTGCACCACGCCGGGGACCGGGGTGAAGGGGCCGTCCGCGGTCGGGTCGGCGCTTTCGTGCGGCGCGGTCAGCAACTCGGCCGCATCGGGGATGTATTGCCGGGCGATCGGGTCGGCCGGGTCCGCCGGGTCGATCAGCGCGGCGACGGCCGGCGTCACCGCGATGCTGTAGCGGGCGCCGACCCGGGCCGCATCGGCCAGCGCCGCCTCGGGCAGCAGCCCGGCGGCATGGAGGTCGGCGGCGGAGCGCAGGGTACGGGGTGCCATGATGCGGCCAGGGCTAATCCCTGGCATCATCGGCGGCAATGGCTTCCCTACCGTCTCCCAACCCCCCATGGCACCCGGACAGCCTGGCGAACCGGCTGCCCTTCCTCCGCCGCCGCGGCGCGCTCACCGCCGCGACCCGCGCCTTCTTCGGTGCCCGGGGCTTCACCGAGGTGGAGACCCCCGCCCTGGTCCCGGTCCCCGGCATGGAGGTCCATCTCCAGGCCTTCCGCAGCGAGTACATCCCGCATCTGGGCGTCGGGGAACGCCGGACGCTCTGGCTCCGCACCTCGCCCGAACTCGCCCTGAAGCGGCTGCTGGTGGCCGGCGCCGGCCCGGTCTTCGAGCTTGCCCGGGTCTGGCGCAACGGCGAGGCCAGCCCGCGCCACGCCCCGGAATTCACCATGCTGGAATGGTACGCCCCGGGCCTGCCGCTCGCCGGGCTGATGGACCAGGCGGAGGCGTTCGTCCGCGCGGTCTGCCCGCCCCAGGTCAGCCATGCCGGCGTCACCACCGACCTGACCCGGCCCTTCGAGCGGCTCAGCATGGCCGAGGCCTTCGACCGCTGGTGCGGCGGCCTCGACATCCTGGCAACGGAAGGCGATGCCGGAGCCCTCGGCGCCGCGGCGGCCGCCGTCGGCACCCCGCCACGCCCGGGAGAGGGGTGGGAGGATCTGTTCTTCCGCCTGCTGCTGGAACGCATCGAGCCCCGCATCGGCCGCGACCGCGCGACCTTCCTGACCCATTGGCCGACGCCCCAGGCGGCGCTCGCCCGGCGCGACCCGGCCGACCCGCGCGCCGCCCTGCGCTTCGAATTATTCGCCGGCGGCCTCGAATTGGCCAATGCCTTCGACGAGCTGACCGACCCGGTCGAGCAGCGTGCCCGCTTCGTCGCGGATGTGGCCGCCCGGCGGGCGCTGCATCCGGGCCAGGAGGGGGACGAGGTCTGGGATGTGGACGAGGATTTCCTGGCGGCGCTGGACCACGGCATGCCGGCCGGCAGCGGCATCGCGCTCGGTTTCGACCGGCTGGCGATGCTGGCCAGCGGGGCGCGGTCGATCAGCGACGTGTTGTGGTTGCCGCGGTTCTGAGCGAGGCCAGCATCGCCGCCGCGTGCTCCCGCGGCAGGAAGTAGAAGACGAAGATATAGGGATCGGAGGCCCTGAAGTCGGTCGGGTCCGGGCTCGCCACCTGCATGGTAGAGCGATCGAAGCCTGCCATCGGCCGCCACTCGCCCCAATGCTCGAAGAACCCGTCGTAGCCCAGCGCATCGAGCCAGGCGGGGACCGCCCAGGTCGCCCCCGGCCGATGCCGCTCCTCGATCTCGATCGAGAGCACCGGGCGGCAGCGCAGCAGGGTTTCCCGCCCGCCGCGCAGCACCTCGTATTCGGCGCCCTCGGCATCCAGCTTCACGCCGGTGAGGTCGGTCAGGGCGAATTCATCGAGCCGCCGCAGCGGCACGGCGAAGCGCTGCTCCGCCACCCGCGGCCCATGCCCGGCATAGGTCTTGGCGATGCTGGCCCATTGCTCGTTGGCGAGGCCATCCACCACCGGGACGCTCAGCACCACCGTACCCGTCGCATCGCCCAGCGCCTCCTGCCGCAGGGTGACGTTGGCCGCCTCGCCGACCGCCGCCCGCAGCCGGGCGAAGCTGGCCGGCAGCGGTTCGAAGGCCAGCACGCGGGAGGCCGGCAGCGCCGCCAGCGGCAGGGTGAAGCCGCCATCATGCGCGCCGATGTCGAGCAACGTGCCGGGCCGGTGCAGGCAACGATGGAAGCCGATTTCATCCATCAGGTGGCGGCCCGCAGCACCCGGTAGCGCCCGGTCTCCATCTGCGCGGCGACGACGCTGCCCGTGACGGCGCTGCCGCCATCGAGGTTCAGGCGCCCCTCCGCCAGCACATGCGGATTGTCCATGCCGGTGAAGGGCCGCTGCTTGGCCGGCGGGGTATGCCCATGCACCACCAGCCTGCCGCCGAAGCCGCCCTGCCAATCGAGGAAGCCGCCGGTGATCCAGGCCCAATGCCGCGGCCGCAGCGCGATATCGTCCCAGGGCAGCGCCAGGAAGGCCGCGCGATCCTGCGCCGGGTCCAGCCCGCCATGCACCAGGACCAGGTTGCCGACCGCCACATGCGACACCAGTCCGCCCAGCGCGGCGACGACAGCCTCGCCCAGCGCCGCCCGCAGCATCGCCGCATCCGGCATGGCGCCGGGCCGGCCGCTGGCCGCCTGCAACTCGCCGAGCATCGTCTCGCCATTCAGCGACAGCCAGAGGTCCCGCGCCGCCACGTCGCCGCGCGCCGCCAGCAGCATCATCTGCTCGTGGTTGCCCATCAGCCGGTCGACCCGGGCGATGCCCGGCACCGGCTCGGCCGCCGCCCAGCGCCGCAGGGTGCCGATGCCGTCCGGCCCGCGGTCGATCATGTCGCCGAGGAAGACCAGCCGTGGATCGGCCACCGGACCGGCCCCTGGCAGCAGCAGCCCGGCGATCCCGGCCAGCATCGCCTCCAGCAGCGGGGTGCAGCCATGCACGTCGCCCACCGCGAAGACCGTCTCGCCGGCGGTTTCGATGGGCGCCGCGACCCAGGGGCCGATCTCGAACATCAGCCGGCTGCCTCGGCGATCGCCCGGTTCATCGCCTTGACGCCGGCCGCCGGCCCCTCCGGGTGGCTCCAGACGGCGCCCACCACGGCGAGGAAATTCGCCCCCGCCTGGACCAGCGGCGCGCAATTCGCCGCGGTGATCCCGCCGATCGCGACCGAGGGCAGCTCGAACATCTCGGCCCACCAGTCCAGCAGCTCGGGCTCGGCGTGGTGGGTGGCATCCTTGGTGGCGGTCGGGAAGAAGGCGCCGAAGGCGACGTAGTCGGCGCCGACCTCGCCCGCCTCCATCGCCAGGTGGCGGCTGTCATGGCAGGTGATGCCGAGGATGCGGTCCTTCAGCAGCTTCCGTGCCGCCACATGGTCGCCATCGGACTGCCCGAGATGCGCCCCGTCGCAGCCCATCTCGGCCGCCAGCGCCGCATCGTCGTTGAGCAGGAAAGCCACGTCGCGCGCCTGGGCGACCGGCATCAATTCCTCGATGGCGCGCCGGATATCATCCGGTGCCGCATCCTTCAGCCGCAATTGCAGGCTGGCGACATCCCCGGCGTCGAGCGCCTGGGCGAGCTGCCAGGCGAAGCCCGGCGGCAGGATGGGCGGGGTGATCAGGTACAGGCGGCAATCGGGGTCCATGCGCCATGTTTGGCGCGGGACCACGGATTTGGGAAGCACCCGGGACGCAGCCCGGGTGCCCTCCTGTTCGGTTAGTACCGGCGGGTTGCGCCTTCCGTCCGGCTCAGACCGGCGGGTTGCGATAGATGCCGATGATGTCGGAGAGCAGCTGCAGCGCCTCCGCCTTCGGCCGCTGGAAGGTGTTGCGGCCAATGATCGAGCCGTTGCCGCCGCCGGCATGGATGCCCTTGGCCATGGCCATCATGCTGTCCACGGTGCCGGATTCGCCACCCGAGAACACCACCAGCC
>JAQGIA010000279.1 GCA_028291445.1 Belnapia sp. | reverse complement strand
GCCCGGCTCTGCGCCGCCGTCCTCTACATCGAGCAGCCGGTGCGGCGCGCCCATGCGCTGGAAACCAGCATGGCCGCCCTGGCGCGGGCGCGTCCGGTGATCATCGACGAGAGCGACGGCGCGCTCGATGCCTTCGTCACCGCCAAGGGGCTTGGCTACACCGGGGTTTCCTCCAAATCCTGCAAGGGCGTCTGGCGCTCGCTGCTGAACCGCGCCCGCTGCGAGGCCTGGAACGCCGCCGATGCGGAGACCGACTACTTCATGTCAGGCGAGGACCTCACCACCATGGTCGGGGTCTGCGTGCAGCAGGATCTGGCGCTGGTGGCGCTGCTCGGCCTGACCCATGTGGAGCGCAACGGCCACCACTTCATCGACGGTTTTTCGGGTCGCCCGAAGGCCGAGGCGGTGCGCTTCCTCGAGGCCCATCCGACGCTCTATGCCGATACGCCGCGCGGCCCGCGGCTGGCGATCCGCGCCGGCGTGCTGGAGCTGGCCAGCCTCGATGTCCCCGGCCTCGGCGCGACGGAGGAGCCCGACTACCGGGCGATGGCGCCGATGCCCAAGGCGGCCTGGCCACGCACGTAAGCGCCGGACCCGGATGGACGGGCGTGGTACAGCCTGTCCGGCCCCAATCAACAACTACACTTTCGCAGGCAGGTCCCGATGCAGATGGTTTCCAGAATTGGCGACATCCTGCCCGGCATCGCCGAGTTTCCGCCCATCATCAAGAAGGACGACCCCTTCGGCGGCACCTACATGGGCGACGGGGTCGTCATGACCCGCATCTGGACGACGCATCTGCTGCGGCTCTCGTCCGGCGACATGCTCGTCACCCCGCATCTGCTGACGCTGGGCATCAACGAGCCGCATAATACCCGGCTGCTGGCCTCGCTGATCCAGCCGCAGGATGTCTTCGTCGATGTCGGGGCCAATATCGGCTACTTCAGCGTCATCGGCGCCTGGCGCGCCTGGCCGGGCGGCCAGGTCTGGTCCTTCGAGCCGCATCCCAAGCTCTATGCCCTGTTGTCGGACAACATGACGATCAACGGCTACGAGGCGATCGCGCATCGCCACCGGCTCGCCCTGTCGGACCGGAGCGGCACGGCGACGATGCGGATCTTCGAAGGCTACGAAGCCACCTCGACCATCCGGGACGTGCCCGACGACTTCGTGCGCCATACCGAGCAACAGACCGGCCGGCTCTCCCGTACCATCGAGGTGGATGTCGTCCGGCTCGACGACATCATGCGCGACGTACCGGAAATCCATGTCATGAAGATCGATGCCGAGGGGCATGAACCGGCGGTGATCCGCGGCGCGGTGGAGATCCTGCGGCGTTCGCGGAACATCCGGATCGTCATGGAATTCGTCCCCTTCATCATGGGCCTGCCCGAGGCGGCGGCGCATCTCGCGCTATGCCGCGAGCTCGGCTTCGCCATCTACCGGATCGAGACCGATGCCTCCCTCATCCGCCACGACGACGACGGGGTGCTGCTCGGGATCGGTTTCTCGGACCTGTTCCTGGTGCGGGATTAGCGGCGTGGCCGCCTGTCCCCGGCCGACCCGCCGCGCGCTGCTCACCTTGCCGGCCCTGCTGCCCGCCGTCGCAAGCACCGCCCCCACCCTCGCCGCCGAGGGCCGCGCCCCGCAGCCGGCACCGGAGGCCCCACCGGCCGGTCATGGCGCCGCCCGCGACCCTGAATTCGATGCGGCCTTCGGCGCCCGCCGCACCGATTTCCTCGCCAGGGACAGGCCGCTCACGGCCCGCGCCCCCGCCTGACCCCATCGGCCAGCAGGGTGCAGCCGGCCACCGCCGCCAGGATGAACAGCCCTGGCCAGACCGCCCCCAGCGGCGCCGAGAAGACCAGCTCCTGAGCGTTGGACAGCATGTTGCCCCAGCTCGGCGCCGGCGGCTGGATCCCGAGGCCGAGGAAGCTCAGCGTGCTCTCGGCCAGGATCGCCCCGGCGACGGCCAGCGCCGCGGCCACGCCGATCGGCCCGGCGATATTCGGCAGCACATGCCGCCACAGCACCCGCACCTCGGAGGCGCCGGACACCCGCGCGGCGGCGACGTAATCCAGCGAAAGCTGGGTCAATGCCGCGGCGCGGGCCAGCCGCGCCACCCCGACCCAGCCGAAGACCACCAGGATCAAGGCGATACGGGCGATATCCGCCAGCGCCTCGCCGCGCGGCAGGCCGAAGCGCCCGGTATCGACCGCGGCCAGCACCACCAGCAGCGGCAGCGCCGGCAGCGCCAGCAGCCCATCCGCCAACCGCATCAGCACCGCATCCAGCCAGCCGCCGCGCCACGCCGCGGCCAGGCCGATCAAGGTGCCGAGCCCGGTCGCCCCCAGCGCCACCGCGACCCCCACCGTCAGCGAGACCCGGGCGCCGAACAGCAGCCGCAGCAGCACGTCCCGTCCCAGCTCGTCCGTCCCGAGCGGATGCGCGGCCGAGCTTTCGCCGAAGCGCGCGAAAAGATCCGGAGTGAAGGGATCATGCCCCAGCCAGCCCTGCACCAGGGGCGCCGCCGCCGCGCCGAGCGCGAGTGCGCCCAGCAGCCCCAGGCCCAGCCAAAGCCGCATCAGCCGGCCAGCCGCGGATCGATCAGCCGCTGCGCCACATCCGCCGCGAGGGTCGCCAGCATGGTCACCAGCCCGGCCAGCAACAACGCCAGCAGGGCCAGGTTGTAGTCGTTGCCCATGATGCTGTCGTAGATCAGCTTGCCCATCCCCGGCCGGGCGAAAATCGTCTCGGTCACCAGCGCGCCGGAGACCAGCGCGCCGGCATCCAGCGCCGCGACGGTCACCACCGGGATGGCGGCGTTGCGGAAGGCATGGCTCCAGATGATGGCGCGCGGCGGCAGGCCCTTCATGCGGGCGGTGCGGATATAGGGCTGCGCCATCTCGTGCTGCATCGCCGCCATGCTGTGCCGCAGGTAGGCCGCTGCATTGACGATGGCCAGGGTCGCCACCGGCAGCACCAGGAAGCGCGCCGCCTCCAGCAGGCCCGGCGCCTCGGCGGCCCCGCCCGCCGGCAGCCAGCCGAGGCCGACGGCGAAGACGATGATCAGCAGGATGCCGAGCCAGAAGCCGGGGATGGATTGCGCCAGGATCGCCGCTCCATCGACCAGCGGCGCCGCCCCCCGCCGCACCGCGCCGAGCACGCCGGCGCCGATGCCGACCGCCGCCGAAAGCCCCAGCGCCCAGCCCAGCAGCACCAGGGTCGAGCCCAGCGCCGGCCAGAGCACCTGCGCCGCCGGCACCGCATAGAGCCGGGAAAAACCGAATTCGCCGTGCAGCACCGCGCTGGCCCAGGCGAGGTAGCGCTGGTGCAGCGGCTGGTCCAGGCCGTGCAGCGCACGCTGCCGCGCCATGTCAGCCGCGCTCATCCCCGGATCGGCCAGCATGGCCAGGTCGAGCGGATCGCCCGGCATCAGGCCCATCGCCAGCCAGACCAGCACCGAGACGACGGTCAGGGTCACCGCCATCTGCACCAGCCGGGCCAGGATCAGCCGCAGCATCGAGCTCTGGGGCTGGCCCGGCATCGGCCCCGCGTCATCGGGCCCTTACCGGCCATAGAAGCCATAGGTCGCGGAATAGCGCATGCGCGCCACCTGCCCCGGCTCGCAGCCGCCGGCCGGGGCCGTGCCGCCCCGCGTATCGAAACGCCGGATAAGGGTGACATCCCGCAGCCTCCCCGGCGCCTCGGCAGGGGCCGCCCGCAGCAACAGCCAGGGGATGCTGCCGGCGGCCGGGGCGGTTTCCAGCACCGTGCCGGTCACGCGTGAGCCATCGCCGAGCAGCCAGTGCGGCCCGGCGCCATGGGTGCCCTGCTGCCGCCCCGTCGCATCGAACAATAGTGCCTCCGGCGCCTGGAAGACCCAGGCGGCACCACCCTCGCGCGGCTGGCAGGCATAGATCTGCACGCCATCCGCCGCGAGGTCGAAAAGATGCACCGCCCCGGCCGGCGCCGCCACCTGGGCCAGCGCCGGCAGCGGTGCGGCCAAGGCGAGAGCCAGGAGGGCGGCGATGCGGGTGGCGCGCGCCAGGCCCCGGAAGATCATGCCATGCGCCTCCCCGTCCCCAATCAGGCGCCCTCCGTCAGGCGCCCCTCATCAGGCGCCGCGAACTTCCTTGATCGCCGCCTTGGCCGCATTGACCATGAGGCCGACATCGTTGCCGCCGACCGTCACCAGCTTGAAGCCCATGTCGATCATCTTCTTGGCGTATTTCGGCGAGGAGTTGTGCAGCCCCGCCGCGATGCCGCGCTTGGAGGTCTCGGCGATCAGCCGCTCGTAGATCTTGAGGATATTCGGCTCCTCGCGATCGAGGATCGGGATCATGCCCATCGACAGGCCGAGGTCGGACGGCCCGACATAGATGCCGTCGATCCCCGGCACGTCGAGGATGGCATCGAGGTTGTCGAGCGCGGTCTGCGTCTCGATCATCGGGATGACCAGGATCTCGTCGTTGGCGGTCTTCTGGTAGCCGCCGGCCTCACCGTACACGCCGGCGCGGATCGGACCGTTGCTGCGGGTGCCGCGCGGCGGATACTTGCAGTACTGCACCAGGGCGCGCGCCTCGGCCTCGGTATTGATCATCGGGCAGATCACGCCATAGGCGCCGGCATCCAGTACCTTGCCGATGATGCCCGGCTCGTTCCACGGCACCCGCACCATCGGGGTGACGCCGGAAGGCTGCATGCCCTGGAAGCAGGCGACGCAGCTCAGGTAGTCCTGCACGCCATGCTGCATGTCGACCGTGACGCTGTCCCAGCCGGCCTGGCTGTACATCTCGGCGCTGAAGGCATTCGGGATGGCGAGCCAGCCATTCACCACCGCTTTCCCGGCCTGCCACGCTGCCTTGACCTTGTTCGCCATCATTTCCCCCAGGGGTATTTTCGGAGCTGTGACGCTAGGCGTGGGGTGGGGCGAAGGCAAGGTGGCGGCGGCCGGGCACCATTCCAATTACGTTCCGTTCCGGTCGGGATCGTGCTAGGCTCGATGCCGTCGACACCCGA
>JAQGIA010000245.1 GCA_028291445.1 Belnapia sp. | reverse complement strand
GCTCGGCATAGCAGGGCAGCGACAGGCTCGGCTCGCCGGTCTTCAGCGCCCGGCCCCAGCTATCGGCACAGGCGCTCTCGCCGGCGACGCTCCATTCGAACTTGCGGTAGTTGCGGTACTGCAAGCCGTTGATGAGGATGATCATCTGCCCCGGCGTCGCATAGACCAGGCAGATGTCGGGGTCCGCGATGCGGCCGCTCTCGTAGGGGCTGACCGCCATCGCCTGGTAGCGTCCGAAGGGCACCACATCCAGCGCCTCCTGCCGGGCCTGGGCGTCCGGCTGGGTGCCGTGCCAGATTCCGACGTATTTCTCGCCCCGCCGCCATTCCTCGTCCTGCGGCGCCAGGCCGATGATGGCGCGGCACTGGCTGCCGACCAGATCCGCCCCGGTGATGCCCACGGTCCAGCCGAGGCGCGACGCCATGCTGACGATCTGGTCCGTCGCATGCACGGTCTTCGGCCGGCGGATGCGCGGGATGGCCTCCATCTCGGCCACCGTCGCGTACATCTTCATGGCGGTCACCGTGGTCTTCAGCCGCAGCAGCGCATTCAGCTCGGCGACGAGGCGCGCCGGGTCTTCCTGCTGCGGCGCGTTATGGTCCGGCATGGTGGTTTCTCCCCTGGGATTGGCCTCAGCCTACGCCGATTTCATGCCGAGTTGACCATGCCGCCGCCGGGCGACGACACTCGGCCTCCCCGCCGAGAGAAATCCCCCGCCATGGCCCAGCACTCCCTCCGCGCCGCGCCGGATACGGTCCGCGTCGGCGTCTTCGATGCCCGCATCCCACCGGTCCTGACCGTCGCCTCGGGCGATACCGTCACCGTGCAATGCGTCTCGGGCCGCGAGGAGGTGCTGCCGCCGCCCGGCAGCGGGCTGACGGTGCCGGAGGCGCTGGCCGCCATCATCGCCGCCAATCCGGGCATGGTCGCCGGGCATATCTGCACCGGCCCCATCGCCATCGCCGGCGCCGTGCCGGGCGACATGCTCGAGATCCGCATCGAGGCGATCGCGCTCGGTGCCGACTGGGGCTACAACATGATCCGCCCGCTGGCCGGCACCCTGCCCGAGGATTTCCACGAGCCGGCGCTGATGATCATCCCGATCGACGCCGCCTCCCGCACCTGCCGCCTGCCCTGGGGCCTCGACCTGCCGCTCTCGCCCTTCTTCGGGGTGATGGGCGTCGCCCCGCCCCCCACCTTCGGCCGGATCGCCTCGAAGGAGCCGCGCATCCATGGCGGCAACCTCGACAACAAGGAGCTGACCGCCGGCAGCACGCTGTTCCTGCCGGTCTTCGTGCCGGGGGCGAATTTTTCGGTCGGCGACGGCCATGGCGTGCAGGGCGACGGCGAGGTCTGCGTCAGTGCGCTGGAGACCTGCCTGACCGGCACCTTCACCTTCGTGTTGCACAAGGCCCAAGGGGATAAGGCCCTGGGCGCCACGCCCCTGCTGGCGCATCCGCGGGCCGAAACGCCGACCCACTTCATCACCATGGGCATGCATGAGGATCTGGACCAGGCGATGAAGACCGCGCTGCGCGAGATGATCGCCTTCATCGTCGGCCGCACCAACCTCTCACGCGAGCAGGCCTATGCCTTCTGCTCGCTGGCGGTCGATTTCCACGTCACCCAGACGGTGAACGGCGAGAAGGGCGTGCACGGGTTGCTGAAGAAGGGCCTGCTGTTCTGAGCCCTACCGGACGAGGCGCAGGGTCCCCGAGGAGGGGATCTCACCGGCGGATTTCTGCAGGTTGAGCAGTTGCGTGGTCAGCGCCAGGACCCGCAGCGTCTCATCCGCCGCATCATCCTGCTCCGCCACCCACCACCGCCGGCCGCGATAGTCGGCGGCGATGCGGGGCCGCTCGGGCCGCTCGGGCCAAAGCCGGAACAGCCGTGGCTCCGCCATGGCGCCGCCGGCCAGCGGCACCGAGACCCGATAGGCCACCCCCGCCTCCTCCCGCCGCTGGATGGCGCCCAGATAGTGCAGCACCTCGTCGACCGAGCGCAGGTACCAGGCGAGGCCCGGCGCCGCCGCCCGCCCCGCCTCGATCGCATGATCCGCCACCTCGTCGGCATTGCAGGGATCGCCTTCCTGGGTGATCGGCGATACCTGCGGCGGCTCGCTGTCGAGCGCCAGGGCGACATAGCCGGAGGCGCCCGGTACGCAGATCACCAGCTGGTTCACCGCCCGGTACAGCTGCCAGCCGCTGCCGGATCGGCGCAGGCTGATCCCCGGCTCCTTCAGCATCTCCAGGCGGTCCGGCGCCTGCGCCGTCGTCAGCGGCGGGCCGAGCGGGATCAGCCTGGTATAGCCGTTGAAACGCAGCCGCCCGTGCCGGGTCAGGCTATCGACCACCGCTCGGAAGGGATCGCAGGGCGGTGCCGCCGCCACCCCCGCCGCGGCGCAGGCGGCCCGCGCCGCCGCATCCAGCGGCTGCCGCAGCGCGGGGTCGTTGACCACGGTGCGGCCGCCCGGCCCTTCGTCGAATTTGGACACCAGCAGGTGCAGCAGCAGCTGGTCCGGCAGGCCGCGGTCCGAGAGCAGCCGCAGCAGCACCGGGTCGATCGGCCGCAGCAGCCCACGGGCGAATTCCTGCCGGTCCAGCGGACCGATGTCGAAGCTCGGGTTGCTCGCCGCCAGCAGGGCCGGCTGGGTCCCGCCATTCACGCTGGTCAGGTCGTAGCCGAGCCCGGCCGAGAGGCTGAAGGAGCCGTGGATGGCACCGATGGTGGTGAAATGCAGCGGCGCCTGGTCCCGCGCCCGCAGGATATTGGTGACCAGCAGCGTATCGGTCGCCGCCTCCACCGTCGCGTTGTAGGCGACGCTATGGTCGGTGATGGTATCGCTGAGGGAACAGGCGCCGAGCAACAGGAGGATGGGCAGGCAACGGATCATCGCGGCACCATGCCCCAGCCGGCGGCCGCGGGGGATGAAACCCTCGCCAGATCGGGCCCCGGGCGGCAAGCTGGCCTGACCGATCCAGGAGACCGCCATGGCCGCCACCCTGTTCCGCAACCTCCGCCTGTTCGACGGCCTGGCCGATCGCCTGGCCGAGGGTCTCGAGATCCTCGTCGAGGGTGACCGGATCAAGGAGGTGGCGGACCGCTCCATCACGGCCGGCGGCGCACGGGTGGTCGATTGCGCCGGCCGCA
>JAQGIA010000189.1 GCA_028291445.1 Belnapia sp. | reverse complement strand
CCAGCTCGGGCTCATCCGGGTCGATCCGGTGGGCATGGTGCAGCAGGGCGATGGCGGTGGCGCGGTCGCCGGCCTCCTCGGTGAGCGAGGCAAGGGCGGCGAGCGCCGGAACATGGTCCGGATCATGATCCAGGGCTGCGCGGAGCAAGCCGGTCGCCGCGGCGGCGTCGCCGCGCAGCCCGGCGATGGTGCCGAGACGGAAGGCGGGTTCGGCATGCACCGGCAGCGCCGCCATGGCGGCCTGGAGATGCGGCACCGCCTCGGCCAGCCGGCCCAGCGCCTGCAGCGCCATGCCGAGGTTCAGCGCTGCCCAGGCCGCATGGTCGGGGTCGTCCAGGGCGCGGGAGAGCAACGGCACCGCCTGCGCCGGGCGGCCGGCGCCGAGGGCGGCGATGCCGGCGCGAAAGGCCTGGCTTGCCGGGACCTCGGCGCCCATGTCGGCGCCCATGTCAGTGGCCCAGCGGCCGGGCGGCGACGACCAGGCCGGGGATGGCGCCATCCGCTTCCAGCCGCAGATCCTCCTCCCGCCATTCCAGCACGCCGAAGCCGGCGGCGGCGAGGCAGTGCCGCAGATAGGCCGGGGCATGCGCGTAGCGGCCGGAGTGGCAAAGCCGCCAGCCATCCTCGGCCGGATCGTCCGGTTCGAAGCGCTCGGCGCTGAACAGCAGGATGCCGTCCGGCGCCAGGCCCTGGCGGCAGCGCTGCATCAGCTCCTCCAGCCGGCCGAAGTAGATGCAGACATCGGCCAGGGTGATGAGCGCCTGGGGCGGCCAGGGTTCGCGCAGCGCGGCACCGATCTCGGCCTGGTGCAGCCCGGCGTAGAGCTGCTTGGCGGCGGCCTGGTCCAGCATGCCGCGCGAGAGGTCGACGCCGGTCAGCGGCCCGCCCAGGTAATCCGCGATGGCGACACCGACCAGGCCGGTGCCGCAGCCGAGGTCGAGCACCGGGCCGAGCTTCGCCGTGCCGGCGGCGACCTCGGGCAGGAGGCGTTCCAGCGTGCGGCGGAACAGGCCGGGGACGCGGTAGCCGAGCGAGAGCAGCGAATGCTCGAAGCGCGGGGCATAGCCGTCGAACAGCGCGGCGACGTAGCTGTCGGTCGCCCGGTCGGTGCCGACGCCATTCGCCGCGGCGGCGAGATGCGCGAGGTAGCCGTTGCGCGGCGCCAGCCGGGCGGCGACGGTGAAATGCGGCCCGGCTTCCTCGATGCGGCCGCGGGCGACCAGCACATGCGCCAGCACGCTATGCAACGAGGCGTCGTTGTCGCCGGCGGCGAGGCTGGCGCGCAGCATCGCCTCGGCGGCGTCGGACTCACCGGCCAGCAGCGCATTCTGTGCCTGCAGCGCGACCAGGCCGGGCGCGTCGCCGCTGAGTTCCACGCAATGCGCCAGCAGCTCGGCGGCGGGGCCATGCCGGCCGGCCAGCATGAAAGCCTGGCCCAGCCGGGTCTTGATGCCGATATTGCCAGGCTCGGCGCGCATCGCCTCGCCGAGGAACCAGATCGCTTCGTCGAAGCATTGCAGCTCGAGCAGGGCGGTGCCGAGCAGGGCCTTGGCGCCGGGATCCCAGGGGGTCGCCATCACCGCCGCGGCGGCATCGTCGACTGCGGCGCGCGACTGGCCGCGGGCCAGGCGGATCCGGGCGCGGAGCTGCAGCGCGGCGGACCAGCTTGGGTCGGCGGCCAGGGCCAGGTCGGCAGCGGATTCCGCGGCGGGGAGCTGGTCGAGCGCGGCCAGGGCCTCGGCCCGCAGGATGGCGGCGGCGCCGTCATGGCCGGGCAGCTGGGCCAGCCGGTCCAGCATCGGCAGGGCTTCCTCCGGCCGCTGCTCCTGCACCAGCCGGCGGGCGCCGGCATGGAGGTGCACGGCGAGGGTCGCGGCGGCTGCGGTCGGGGATCGGGCATGCATTCTGGTGGCCTCCATCAACGCTCCTCCATCAGCGCCCCTCCATCAGTGCCAGAGGGCGGCGGCGAAGTGGTCGTTCATCTCGGCGACGAAGCCGAGATCGGGCTGTTCGGCCTCGCATTCGCGGACCACGGCCATGGCGACGCCGGCAATCCGGGCGCGCAATTCCCTGGGGAGGTTGTTGGTGGGGTCCAGCACGGCGGCCTGCACCGCATCCCAAAGCCGGCGATTGTCGGCGACGGCGCGGGCATAGGCCAGCGGGCCACCGGTTCCGCTCTCGCGGATGGCGCGGTTGGCGCGGGCGAAGACCTCGGCTTCCATCTGCTTCGAGGAGAGCCGGCGGCGATAGGCGGCGGCACCTTGGGCAGCAGCACCTTGGGCGGCGCTCTGGATCGGCTGGGTGGTCTCGGGCTCGAAGCTCATGCGCATCGGTCCTTCCTGGAGGGGTGCGCGGGGGATGGGATGGCAGCGCCAGCCGGCATCCTGCCGGCCTCACCGCGACCCGTTCAGGGACGTGGCGTGGCGTGACGCGGTAGCCGATGGCTAGCGGAACAGGGTCAGCAGGGTCTGCGGCGCCTGGTTGGCGATGCTCAGCGCCTGGGTGCCAAGCTGCTGGCGGATCTGCAGCGATTGCAGCTTGGCCGATTCCTTGGCGAGGTCGGCAT
>JAQGIA010000149.1 GCA_028291445.1 Belnapia sp. | reverse complement strand
GGGCCGGCGTTGAAACCCTCGGTCGTCGCCGCGGCATGGGTCTCGCGGTCGAGGATCATGACGCTGGCGAGGTCGGTCGGCATCAGCGGATAGGGCACCGCGGTATGCAGCCGCAGCGTATGGCTGTCGAGGATCTCCACCCGGGTGACCGGCCGCGTGTAGATGGCATAGGAGGAGGGCGAATTGGGCACCTTCGGCACCCGCTCGAAGGTGAAGGCGACATCCTCGGCGGTGAAGTCGGAGCCGTTGTGGAAGGTGACGCCGCGGCGCAGCTTGAACTCCCAGGTGGTGGCATCCACCACACGCCAGCTTTCGGCGAGGTCGGGGCCGATCCGCGCATGGCCATCGGTCGCGGTCAGCCCGCTGAAGATCATCTGGGCGACGGCGGTATTGGGCGAGAGTTGGTGGTAATGCGGGTCGATCGAGGTGACCGGCGCGCCGACGCCCATGGTGAGGGTGGCTGGTGCCTGGGCATTGGCGGGGGCGGCGCCAAACAGCGCAATTGCCAAACCAGCGGCCAGACCGGCCGCGTGACGATGATGTGCCATTATGTCCCTCGGAAGCCCCAGCCGGGCGAAAGTAGCATCGGGTTAATCTTGTCGCTAGGTTTCCTCGGATTTGGCTCCGGAATGGCCGGAAATCCATCACCCATGATTTCTTCTGCACGAAATTCGGGCGGCGGTCGGCGTGTCATCGGCCCTGCTCCTGATCGCCGCACCAGCGTGAGCCGATCCTCGCAAGCCGGATGCCAAGCCTTGGCGAGTGGCCACCGCCGCCGCTAGTGTCCCGCCCAATCCGGGAGATACCGCCGATGCGCCGCCATGCCCTTGCCGCCACCCTCATGCTCGCCGCCATGCCGGCCTGGGCCCAGGGTGGCAGCCCCATCCTCAATATCGGCATCGGCGGCGCGGTCACCTCGGTCGATCCGCATTTCTACAACGCCTCGCCCAACAACAGCCTGGCGATGCATATCTTCGACCGGCTGGTGGAACGCGATGCGCGGGCGCAGCCCTTCCCGGGCCTCGCCGAAAGCTGGCGCGTGGTCAGCGAGACGGTGTGGGAGTTCAAGCTGCGCCCGGGCGTCAAATGGCACGACGGGCGCGACTTCACCGCCGATGATGTCGCCTTCACCATCCAGCGCACCCCGAACGTGCCGAACAGCCCGGGCGGCTTCGGCGGCTTCGTCCGCGCCATCGAGCGGGTCGAGGTGGTGGACCCGCTGACCATCCGCTTCCATACCGCGCGGCCGCATCCGCTGCTGCCGACCGAACTCGCCTCGGTCGCGGTCATCGCCCGGCATGCGGCGGAGAACGCGGCGACCGAGGACTACAACAGCGGCAAGGCGGCCATCGGCACCGGCCCCTATCGGATGATCGCCTACCGCTCCGGCGACCGGACCGAGTTGGCGCGGAACGAGGCCTATTTCCGTGGGCCGGAGCACTGGGCGCGGGTCAACTACCGCTTCATCGGCAATGACGGTGCCCGCACCGCGGCGCTGCTGGCGGGCGATGTCGACGTCATCGACCAGGTGCCCTCGACCGATCTCGCCCGGCTGAAGCGGGACCCGAAGGTGACCATCTCCGAGATCCAGGGGCTGCGGCTGATCTACCTGGCGATGGACGGCTCCCGCCGCGGCAGCGTGCCCTTCATCACCGACAACGACGGCAAGCCGCTGCCGGCCAATCCCTTCGACGACATCCGGATCAAACGGGCGCTGTCCATGGCGATCAACCGCGCCGCCCTGGCCGAGCGGGTGATGGAGGGCACCGCCCAGCCGACCGGGCAATGGCTGCCGGAAGGCACCTTCGGCTACAACCCGGAGGTCCGCCCGCCCGCCTTCGACCCGGATGGGGCCAAGCGGCTGTTGGCCGAGGCCGGCTTCCCGCAGGGCTTCCGCCTGACCCTGCATAGCCCGAACGACCGCTACCCGAACGACAGCAAGGCGGCCCAGGCGGTCGCTCAGATGTGGAGCCGCATCGGCATCCGCACCGAGGTCGAGGCGGTGCCCTGGGCCAGCTTCTCCCAGCGCTCCAACCGGCAGGACTACGCCATCCGCCTGACCGGCTGGGGCAGCGTCACCGGCGAGGCGAGCTATGCCCTGGTCAATATCCTCAGCACCTTCGACCGGGAGAAGCGGACCGGCGCGAGCAACAGCGGGCGCTATGCCAATCCGGCGCTGGACGCGCTGACCGAGCGTGCCGCGGCGACCATCGACGACCCGACTCGTGAGCGGCTGCTGCGCGAGGCGGTGAAGCTGGCGACCGACGACGTGGCGATCATCCCGATGTTCCAGCTGGTCAATAGCTGGGCGCTGCGGCGCGGCCTGACCTATGCGGCGCGGATGGACGAGCGGACCACGGCGATGGCGACGCGGCCGGCGAATTGAGCATGCGCCCTTCGCCGGCGTCCCTGCTGCTGGGCGCCGGGCTGGCGGCGGCGCTCGCCGGCTGCATGGCCGCACCCGGCGGTGCGCCCTCGCCCGGCCACAGCGCCGCGGCCGATCCGGCCGATCCCTGCGGCCCGCAGGTGGTGGTCTTCGTCGCCGCCGGCGATGTATTCGGGGAGCCGCCGCGCCGGCAGGGGCCGCCCTCGGCCGAAGAACTGACGCGGGAATTGGCGCGGGAGAATGCCGCGCTCGACCGGCTGCAGATCGCCTTCGACGCATTGCTGTATTGCCGCTGGACCGAGGTGCGGGTGATCCGCGCCGATGCGGCGAGCGGCAGCATCCCGCCGCCGCAGGCCACGGCACGGCTGGCTGCCGCCACCGGCCGGCTGCGCGGCGACCTGGGCCGTGCCGGGCAGTATCGTGCCAGGGTCGGCGACCG
>JAQGIA010000143.1 GCA_028291445.1 Belnapia sp. | reverse complement strand
TGCGGGCGGTGGCCCGGGCCTGCGCGCAGAACCATGTCTCGCTGGCGGTGCCCTGCCACCGGGTGGTGGGCAAGGATGGCGACCTGACCGGGTATCGCTGGGGGGTGCCGCGCAAGCGGGCGATCCTGGCCATGGAGAAGGCGGGGACGGCCAAGGCCTGAAGCAAGAAGCCTGTCAGGGCTTCCATTACGATATCAAAATGTTAAACTGAGCCGGTCCGGCTGGAGGCGGGGCCGCGTGTCGTTGCAAGACAGGTTATGGGGCAAGACGGCCTTCTGGCGTGCATCACCGACCCAGCCGGGACGGGTGGCGCGGCCGGCCGAGGATGCGGCGGCCAAGGCAGGTCCCGCCTATCAAGGCCCCGCGTATCAAGGCCCCGCGTATCCTGGGCCCGTCTGTTCCGGCGGCACGCGCGGCTTCCGCGACGGCATGGGAATGCCCAAATTCCAGCGTCGGCAGGGCGAGGAACGCCAGTCCACCCGCCCGGCCCCGCCTGAGCATCATGCCCCTGCCGCCGAGGCCGGCGGCGCGGTGCCCTTCCCGAGCACCGGCCCGCATGGCCACCGTGGGCGCCTGCGCGAAAAGCTGCTCGAGCGCGGCCCCGATGCCCTGGCGGATTACGAGATGCTGGAGATGCTGCTGTTCTTCGCCATGCCCAAGGGCGATACCAAGCCGCTCGCCAAGGCGCTGATCAACCGCTTCGGCAGCTTCGCCAAGGTGCTGGCCGCGCCGCAGCAGCAGTTGCTCGACACCCACGGCCTCGGCCCGCACAGCGTCGCCGCGTTGAAGCTGGTGCATGCCTCATCCCTGCGGCTGGCCCGGGCCGAGGTGATGGAGATGCCGGTCCTGAACAAGTGGGACCTGTTGATCGATTACCTCAACGCGGCGCTGGCGCGGGAGAAGATCGAGCAGTTCCGCGTGCTGTTCCTCGATACCCGGAATCGGCTGCTGGCTGATGAGGCGCAGGCCCGCGGCACGGTCAACCATACCCCGGTCTATCCGCGCGAGGTGGTGAAGCGGGCGCTGGAGCTGCATGCGACCGCGCTGATCCTGGTGCACAACCATCCCTCCGGCGACCCGACCCCGTCGCGCGAGGATATCGCCATGACGCAGGAGGTGAAGTCGGCGGCGGCCGCCCTCGGCATCGCGTTGCATGACCATGTGATCATCGGCAACGGCACGCATCTGAGCTTCCGCCGCGAGGGGCTGCTGTAGCGCAGGCTCAGGCGGGCGCGACGTCAAACGGGCACGACATCCGCAACGCCCGGGAAGACCTTCATCGCCTGCATCATCCGGGGCGAGACGTTGAACTTGCCCGGCAGCGCCATCTCCACCTCCTGCCCCTCCCCGGTCCGGGCGATCACCACCACCCGGCCCTTGCCGCGTCCTTCGCGGTCCAGCAGGGCGCGGATCGGCTCGACCGCGGCGAGGTCTTCCAGCCAGAGCCGAACCCCCTGGCCGACGTTCTGCGCCGCCTTCTCCAGGCCTTCCAGCGCATTGGCCGTCAGCCGCAGGTTGTCGTTCTCGACCCGCGCCTCGACGGTGACCACCACGGCCATGCCCTCGCTCAGCAGGTCGCGGGAACGGTTCAGCACTTCGCTGAACAGCGTCACCTCGAAGCTGCCGGTCTGGTCCGAGAGCGTCACCCAGCACATGCGGCTGCCGGTGCGGGTCGGCCGCTCCTTGGTGGCGACCACGGTGCCGGCCAGCCGCAGCGTCGCCGAGCCGCGCCGTGCCTTGTCGGCGACCGCCACGAAGGGCGTGACGTCGAGCCGCTGCAACACGTCCTTGTAGGTGTCCAGCGGATGCGCCGAGAGGTGGAAGCCGACCGCCTCCGCCTCGTAGCCCAGCTTCTCCAGCTGCGGCCAATCCTGCATCGGCTTCAGCCGCAGCGGTACCGGGCCGGCTCCATTCCCGAACGCGCCGGTGCCGAACATGTCGGCGGTCGGATCGGCCCGGCGCTCCGCGGCCTCCTGCGCGGCGCGCATTATCACCTCGGCGCCGGTGACCAGCTTGGCGCGGTTCGGCTCCATGCGGTCGAAGGCGCCGGCCTTGGCCAGGTTCTCGACCATCATCTTGTTCAGCAGCTTCGGGTCGACCCGATGGGCGAAATCAGCGACCGAGGCAAAGGGGCCGGTCGCGTTGCGCGCCGCGACCAGCGCCTGCATCGCCGTGGCGCCGACGCGCTTCACCGCGGCCAGGGCGAAGCGGATCGCCGGCGTGCCGTCATCCATGATCTCGACCAGGAACACCGCGCCGGAGCGGTTGATGTCCGGCGGCAGCACCGGGATGCCGATGCGCGAGCATTCCTGCATATGGCTGGCGAGCTTGTCGGTCTTGTCGAGGTCGAGCGTCATCGAGGCGGCGAGGAAGGCGACGGTGTGGTTGGCCTTCAGCCAGGCGGTCTGGTAGCTGACCAGCGCATAGGCCGCGGCGTGGGATTTGTTGAAGCCGTAGTCGGCGAATTTCTCCATCAGGTCGAAGACCTCACCGGCCTTGGCCGCATCGACGCCGCGCTCGGTCGCGCCCTTGGCGAAGATCTCGCGCTGCGCCGCCATCTCCGAACGGATCTTCTTGCCCATGGCGCGGCGCAGCAGGTCGGCGGCACCGAGGCTGTAGCCCGCCATGTCCTGGGCGATCTGCATCACCTGTTCCTGGTAGACCATGATGCCATAGGTCTCGGACAGGATATGGGTGATGGCGGGATGCGGCGGCTCCCAGGGCTCGCCCGCCT
>JAQGIA010000133.1 GCA_028291445.1 Belnapia sp. | reverse complement strand
AGCTGCTGGAACTGCTGCACCAGCTGGTGGACACCGGCAATACGGTGGTGGTCATCGAGCACAACCTCGAAGTCATCAAGACCGCCGACTGGATCCTCGACCTGGGGCCGGAAGGCGGCGATGGCGGTGGGATGATCGTGGCGCAGGGCACCACGGAGGATCTGGCGGCCACCGAGCGCAGCCATACCGCGCGATTCCTGGCGCCGCTGCTGGCGCCCGCTGCACCCGCCAAGAAGCGGAAGCGCGCCTGACCCAAAGACCCATGAGGGCAGGGTTCGGGATGGAAATTCCGTCCCGCCTTTCCGCTACTCCGCCGCCATCCGACGCCCCGGCAGCAGCCCTGCCGCCTCCAGCGCCGCGCCAATCCGCCCGATCTCGGCCGACGTGATCTTCTTCAGCGGCGGCCGCACCACCGCCCGCGGCAGCCTGCCCAGCAGCACCAGCGCCTCCTTCATGCGGTTGTGCATGTCGAAGAATGGCTCGGCGTAGAAGACCTCGGCGGTCGGCCGGATGCGGGCGTTGAGCGCCTGGGCCGCCGCCATGTCGCCGCGCTGCACCGTTTCGAACAAGGCCACCTGCAACCCTGCGATCACGCTGCCCGAGCCGGAAAGCAGCCCGGCGCAGCCCGTCACCAGCGAGGGAAACAGCCAGGCGCTATGGGTGCTCAGCACATGGACCGGCCGGCGCAGCGCCGAGAGCGCCACCACATGGCGTTCGGCCACCACCGGGTCGCCGCTCCAGTCCTTGATGGCGCGGATGGTCGGCACCTCCTCGGCCAATTCCTGCAGGGTCGCCAGCGGATAGGTCAGGCCGGAGGCGAGCGGGTATTGGAACAGGATCAGCGGCAGGTCGGTCGCCGCGGCGATGGCGCGGACATGGTCGGCGAGGCATTCGGGCCGCGCCTGGGTGCCGCGCGCCAGCACCGTCGGCGGGAAGACCAGCAGCGCCGAGGCGCCGCCCGCCGCCGCCGCCCTGGCCAGCCGCACCGCCTGCAAGGTCCCATCGGCATAGACGCCGGCGACCACGGGAATTCGGTCGCCCACCTCCGCCATGGTCAGGGCCAGCACCTCCTCCTGCTCGGCCGGGTCGCAGGACGCGACTTCCGAGGCATGCGCATTGGTGGTGATCGCGCTGATGCCGGCGACGCCGCCGAGGTCGCGCAGGTGGCTGCGGTAGCTTGCGGCATCGATCGAGAGGTCGTCATGGAAGGGCAGCAGCGCCGCCGGGATGACCCCGGCGCAGTCGAATGCGGGGAAGCGGGGCATGGCGGCTCTCCTCAATCCATGAACAGGTTGAAGTCGGTGGCGATCTGCCGGTAGCGGGCGTATTCGCCGGCGATGAAGGCGCCGAAGCGGCCAGCGCCGCCGCCCTGCGGCTCCAGCCCCGCCATGGCCAGGCGGGTGCGGACCTCGGCATCGTGGATCGCCAAGTTGGCGGCGACGTTCAGCGCGCCCAGGATCGGCGCCGGGGTGAAGCGCGGCGCGACCAGGCCGTTCCAGCCGACCAGATCCATGCCGCGGTAGCCGAGCTCGACCAGGGTCGGCGCCTCGGGGAAGACCGACCAGCGCTCGGCCCCGGTGGTCGCCACCGGGAACAGCCGCCCGGCCTCCACATGCGGCCGGGCGGCGGCGGCGTAATGCGTGTCCAGCCGGCCAGCGAGCACTTCCTGGATGGCCGGGGCGTCGCCGGGGAAATGGATCGGCTCGAAGGCGAGACCGGTCTGCTGGCTCAGCATCAACGCCAGAATATGCCCGGTCCCGCCCGGCCCGGTGGTGCCGAAGGTGACCCGCCCCTCGCGCCGGGCCAGCGCCAGCAGGTCATCCATGTGGCGCAGCCCACGATCGGCCCGCACCACCAGGGCGAAGGGCGAGATGACGCAGAGCATCACCGGGGCGAAATCCTCGACCGGGTTGTAGCCGACGTTGCGCCGCAGCGCCGGGGCCTGGGCATTGCTGGCCGCATTCGCCGCCAGCAGGGTATAACCATCCGGCGCGGCTGCCCGCACCAGCTCGGCGCCGATGGTGCCGGCGGCGCCGGGGCGGTTCTCGACCACCACGCTCTGGCCCAGGCTACGGGTCATATGCGCGGCGATCAGCCGGGCCGGGATATCTGTCAGCCCGCCCGGGGCGAAGGGCACCACCAGGCGGATCGGACGATTGGGGAATTGCCTGGGGGATTCCCCCGGCGACTGTGCCAAGGCGGGGGTCGCGAGCGCGGCCAGCAGCACGGCACGGCGATGCGGCATGGGTGCTGCATCCCTATCCCGGCAGCTGGCTTTTCTTCACGCCCATGCCGCGCATGAAGCGGTCGCGGATCTGCGCGGGGTCGCGTTCGGTCTGGGTGACCGGCGGCTGGTCGTCCAGCTTGAGGCCGATGAAATGCGGCCCGTCCGCCACCAGACAATGATCCACCAGCCGCTCGAAATCCGCCTCGTCGGCCGCCCAGCCGGCATTCGCCAGGCCACAGCCACGGGCGATGGCGGCATAGTCGGCGCCACCCGCGGCGGGCGTGCCTTGCCCGCCGGTGATCTGGTACATGGCATTGTCCATCACCAGGATGGCGAGGTTCTTCGGCGCCAGCGTCGCCACGGTGGCGAGGCAGCCGAGCTGCATCAGCAGCGAGCCATCGCCCTCCAGCGCGAACACCTTCCGGTCCGCCTGCGCCAGCGCGACGACCAGGGCGATCGGGATGGCGAGGCCCATGCTGCCCAGCATGTAGAAATTCTGCGCCCGATGGCCAGCCGACCAAAGGTCGAAATTGGTATGGCCGATGCCGCCCACCACCGCCTCGTCTTTGGTAAGGCGCGCGACCAGGCGCTGCGTCAGGTCGAAGCGGTACATGCGCTTGGCGTTGTGCGCCGCGGTCAGGATCCCGGCCATCACTGGGCCACCACCTTGGAGGTCACGGGTTTGCCGCCGGTCAGCAGCGGCGAGAGGATCAGCGCCGCAGGCTGCTGGGTCAGATGCGCCTGGCGGATGGTGCGGTCGACGATGAACTCGCACTCGTCGAGCCGGGTGATCACC
>JAQGIA010000302.1 GCA_028291445.1 Belnapia sp. | reverse complement strand
ACCTCAACATGGTGGTCCCGGCCAGCCTGCTGCCGCCGGTGCTGGACGATCTGTTGAATTTCGGCCGCCCCAACCGCCCGGCCCGCCCCTGGCTCGGCCTCTATGCGGCGGAGGACGAGGATGGCGTCGTCGTCTCCTCGATGGCCCGCAACGGCCCGGCGCAGAAGGCCGGGCTGCATGAGGGCGACCGGCTGGTCTCGGTCGGCGGCATCCGCATCACCGACCTCCCCGGCCTCTGGCGGGCGCTCTGGTCCTGCGGCCATGCCGGCACCAAGGTCCCGCTCAGCATCACCCGGGATGCCGCGCCGCGCGACCTCACCCTCGCCTCGATCGACCGCCGTTCCTTCCTGAAGGCGCCCCGGCTGCATTGACCCCGGCTGGATCGACCCGGACAGATGGATAGGGCTGCCGCGATGAACGACCTCGACACGCTTGCCCTGCGCCGCCACGCCCGCCGCCTGCTCGCTCCCTGGGATCACGCCACCACCCCTGGCGCCACCCTGGGCCTGCTGCAGGGCGGCGCCCTGACGCTGCACGAAAGCGCCGGCCTCGCCAGCATCGAGCATGGCGTGGCCATCGGGCCGGAGACGCGCTTCCGCATCGCCTCCGTCAGCAAGCAGTTCACCTGCGCCGCTATCCTGCTGCTGGCCGCCGAGGGCAGGCTGGCGGTGACGGATGCGATCCATGCCCACCTGCCGGAGCTGCCCGACTTCGGCGCGCCCATCACCATCGACCACCTGATGCACAACACCTCCGGCCTGCGCGACATGCTGGAGCTGATGCGCCTCGGCGGCGCCGACCTGTCGCAGCCCTGGGCGCAATCGGACCTGCTGGCCGCCATCGGCCGCCAGCGCAGCCTGAATTTCGCGCCCGGCAGCCGCTTCCGCTATTCCAACACCGGCTTCCTGCTGCTCGGCCGCATCATCGAGGCGGTCAGCGGCGAAAGCCTCGCCGCATTCCTGGAACGCCGCATCTTCGTCCCGCTCGGCATGACCCGCACCCGCCATACGCCGAGCACCACCGAGATCGTCCCCCACCTCGCCACCGGCTACCTGCCGCAGGGCGATGGCTTCATCCGCGCCGCGCATGGCTTCCCGCTCGGCGGCGAGGGCGGCCTGGTCTCCTGCGTCGAGGATCTGGCGCTATGGGACCGCAATTACCGCCAGGACCTGCTGCCCGGCATCGCCGAAGCCTTGCAGCAGCCCCAGGATTTCACCAATGGCCGCCCCAATCTTTATGCCCGCGGGCTGGAGGTCACCACCTACCGCGGTCTGCGCACCGTCGACCACGGCGGCCTCTGGCCCGGCTTCAAGACCTGCTTCCTGCGGGTACCGGAACGCGACCTGACCATCATTGCCATCGCCAACCATGGCGGGATCGATGTGCACCACCTGGCGCACCAGTTGCTGGATGCGGCCGCCGATGCCCCTGGTGCCCGCCCCGCCCTGCACCCGGTCCCGGCCATGCCGAAGCTGAGCGGCCTCGCCGGCCGCTGGCTGGACCCGGCGAGCGGCGCCACCGTGGAATTCGCGACCGACCCGGCGCCGGTCGCGACGCAGCACGGCGTCCCCTTTGCCCTGACGCCCACCGCGGATGGCCGCCTCGCCGCCCGGCGCGGGGTCCTGCCCTTCACCCTCGGCCTGCCAGAAGGCGGTCCCGAGAGCGGGCCAGAGGGCGGGCGGGAGGGCGATACGCTGGTCATCGAAACCGATGCCGGCACCCGCACGGTCTTCCACCGCGCCCCGGCCGCGCCGGCGCTGCCCAGCGGCCTGACGGGCGACTGGCACTGCGCCGAATTGGCGGCCACCTGGACCATCGCCCCCGCCGCCGGCGGCCTCGCCGTCCAGGTGCGCGGCCCGCTGACCGTGGCCGGCCCCTGGCCGATCGAGCCCATCGCCGCCGGTGTCCTCCGCATCCGCACCCCGGGCACGCTGTTCCAGGGCTGGCTGGATGCAAGGCTGGAGGGCGGCACGCTGGTGGTCAGCGGCGCCCGCGCCAGCGGGTTGCGGTTCGAACGCATTGGCTGATCGTCGCCCCCGTGGCTTGGTCCAGGCGGCAACCTCCGGCATGCTGAGTGAGGCGCTGCCGGAACAGGCGGCCAGACCGAGGGGAAACAGGCCGATGCGTGGAATTGTTGCGGGATTGCTGGCCGCTCTGGCCCTGGCGCCGGTGGCCTTGGCGCCGGTGGCATCGGCCCAGAATGCTCCGCCCCCGGTCCCGCCCGCGTCGACAGGCCCGCTGACGATCGAAAGCCAGGGCTCGTTCTTCGTCGGCGGCCGCGACATCGCCTCGGAGGATCTCTCCACCCTGCCGGCCTATGCGCCCGCGGGGACCATCACCGTCGACCAGATGTACGTCCAGTACCAGATCCCCGCCGGTGCCGCGGCGGCGACGCCGGTGGTGCTGATCCATGGCTGCTGCCTGACCGGCACCACCTGGGAAACCACGCCGGACGGGCGCATGGGCTGGGCCGAGTATTTCGTCCGCCGCGGCCTGCCGACCTATGTCGTCGATCAGGTGCGGCGCGGCCGCTCGGCCGGTGATCCCTCCGGCATCAACGCGGTGCGCAAGGGCGCCCCCGCCGAACGGCTGCCCACGGTCTTCTCGGCCTCGCATGAATCCGCCTGGGCGATCTTCCGCTTCGGCACCGCCTTCCCGCAGACCTTCCCCGACCTGCAATTCCCGATCGAGGCCCAGGCCGAGTTCTGGAAGCAGATGGTGCCGGACTACCTCGCCTCGATGCCGAC
>JAQGIA010000121.1 GCA_028291445.1 Belnapia sp. | reverse complement strand
CCGGGGCATCCAGCCCCGCCCCCTGGCCACGCGCCAGCAGCAGCACGCGCGGCGTTTCCCCGGGCGCGAACCAGGCGCCATCCTGCGTCGCCACCCGGGATTCGCCGAGCCAGGCCGTGGCCAGCCCCAGGAAGGTGCCGGTCGGATCGGCGAAGCCGAAGCGGGCCAGCAGCGGCGAGGCGGCGGAGCGCAGCCCATCGAGCAGCGCCTCCAGCCGGGGCCGCAGCGCCGCGGCGGTGAAGGCCTCGGGCTGCGTCGCAGGCGAGAGCAGGTAGCGGTAGCGGAACAGCAGCGCTTCCTCCGCCTCGCCCAGCCGCAGGCTGCCGTCGCCGACGAAGGCGAAGCGGCCGGAGGCCCGCAGCCCCGCCGCCACCGCGCGCGACAACCGGGCCAGCTCCGGCCGCGGCGCGCCCTCGATGGCGGCCAGCAGCAGCGTGGTCGCGGCGCCGGACTGCAATTCGCGCAGCAGGAAGGCGCTGGCCTCGGTCCGCCCCGGCGGCAGGAATTCGGCGAGGTCGGCGCGCGGCGGTGCCTGCCAGGCCAGGGCGCCGCCCAGCCCCGCCAGCAGGGCCAGCACGGCGAGGATGCGGATCACCGGGCGGGGGGAGACGGCGCTAGAGGGGGCTCGGGGGCGATCCGCATGCGGCTGGTGCCGCCGCCGCCCTCGGTATCGACGCCGCGCAGCTCGGTGCCGGTGCCGGTCACGGTGATGCGCTGCACCGCGCCGCGCACCCGGGCCGAAAGCGGCACCAGCGCCAGCCGCCAGCCTGCCGTGTCGGTGGCGAAGCCCACCTCGTAGTAGCGCCGCAGCGCGGCCAGGTCGCCGGCCAGCGTGCCGCGGATCGCCTCGACCAGCGCCTGCATCTCCGGCTGCTCGGCCAGGGCGAAGTCGCGCCGCACCCCGCGGTCGCGCCGTTCGTAGGTCAACTGGCCGGCCGCCACCGTCAGCACCTCGTCGATCGGCCAGGTGGTGTGCTTCTCCAGCCGGTCCGGCGCCGACCAGGACAGCGTCCCCTCGTTCGGCAGCGGCAGGTCCAGCTCCGGCACCACCTTTTCCTCGGTGAAGCGGGACTGCCTTTCGCGGATGCCGGCCAGGCCGCGCATCACCTGCTCCAGTCCCGCCTCCTCGGCGGCGGCGGGAAGCATCCGGGCGAAGGGCAGCAGGAGCAAGGCACGCCTCATGGCTGCCCCTCCTGCCAGAACGCGTAAAAATTGAACCAATTGTCAGGATGCGCCCGGGCCATCGCCTCCAGCCGCGCGGCATACTGCACGACCGAGGCGGCGACGGCCGCGTCCCGCCCAACCCGGCCGCCGCCGCCGATCCGTTCGGCGAATGGCTCGAAATGCACCGCGTAGCGGCGTGGCCCGAGCCGGATGCCGAAGGCCAGCATCACCGGCACCCCGAGCATCGCCGCCAGCACATGCGGCCCGGTCGGCAGCGGCGCCGGATGGCCGAGGAACTCCACCCGCTGCAAGCGCTGCCCGGGCGGCGCCCGATCCGCCAGCAGGCCGACCAGCCCGCCGCACTCCAGCACCTCGCGCACCCGCAGCATGGACTCCGGCGCGCCCAGCGGGATTACCGACGCGGCGCGGCCGGCACCGCCCAGCGCATCGAAGACCGCCTTCACCCGGGCCGCATTGGCCTCGTGCATCAGCACCGCCACGTCGACCGGGCAGCCGGCATCGGCCACCGCGCGCAAGGCCTCGAAGCTGCCGAGATGGGCGCCGAACAGCAGGCAGCCCTGGCCGGCCGCCATGCGCTGCCGCAGCGCCTCCAGCCCATGCACCGTGATCTCGAAGCCGGCGGTGCGGCCGGAGGCCAGCCAGACCCGGTCGAGGATGCTGGCGGCGAAGCTGAAATAGAGCCGCCACAGCGCGGCGAAGCCCGCCGGCCGGCCGAGCGCCCGGCCGAGGAATTGCCGCGCCGCCGCCCGCTGGCGCGGCGAGAAGGCCAGGAAATAGGCGGTGATCGGGAATAGCAGCAGATGCCCGGCCCGCCAGCCGAGCGCCCCGGTGATGCCGATCATCACCCGCAGCCAGAAGATGCTGCCGCGCTCCGGCGCCCGGGTCCAGCCGGGTGGGTCCAGGGGGAGGTCCAGGGGGAGGTCCTCCGGCGGGTTCAGGGTGGCGCCGGCCATCCCAGCTCCCCCAGCAGCACGGTGACGCCGGCGCAGCGGCAGGTGAAGCCCAGCCGATCCGGACCGCGCGGCGCGAGCGTGATCTCGACCTCGGCGCCCGGCGCCACCGGGGCGGGGAACTTTGCCCGCAACAGCAGGGCTGGCGCCACCCGCCCGGGGTCCAACGCCGCCGCCGCCCGCAGCACCGCATCCAGCAGCAGCACGCCGGGCACGATCGGCCGGCCAGGGAAGTGTCCGGGCAGCGCCGGATGCCCAGCCGGCACGGCGAAGCGTGTGGGCGTGGTCATGGCGCCGCCGGTCCCGCGCCTAATTCCTGGTCCCGGTCCAGCGCCGCCAGCGCCCGCAGCGGCAGCTTGCCAAGCGGGTCGCGCGGCAGCGCCGCCACCAGCGCCAGGCGGCGGGGCAGGAAGGCCGGATCCAGCCGGCCGCGCAGCAGGCCGAGGATCTCCGCCGCCGTGCAGCCCGGCGCCACCACATAGGCGGTGAGCCGCGCCGCCGGATTGCTCTCGACATCCGCCGGGGCGACGAAGGCGCCATCCTCCACTCCCGGTATTCCCAGCAGCGCATGGTTCAGCGCCGCCAGGGAGGCGCGCTTGCCGCCGAGCTTCACCATATCCGCCAGCCGGCCCAGCAGGCGGAAACGCCCATCCGCCAGCGGCTCCAGCGCATCGCCCAGCGGCACCTCGCCGAGGCCCGGCACCACCGCGGCGCCGGGCAGCACCCGGGTGCCGGGATAGGGCAGCCAGCTCTCCTCCGTCGCGCTGCGCCGGCTGGCGACCGAGCCGGCCTCGGTCGCGCCATAGATTTCCAGCATCGGCGCCGCCCAGTCGCGTTCCACCGCCTCCGCCATCTCGCGGGACAGCGGCGCGGTGGCCGAGATCACCCCGGCCAGCGGCGGCGGCCGCCGTCCCTCGGCCAGCAGCACGCGGAGGTGCAGCGGCGTCGTCACCAGCAGCCGCCGGGGTGGGATGGCGGCCAGCGCCTGGTGCACGTCGGAGGGGAAGAAGCTCGCCCCGGCATGGATCGCCACCGCCGCGCGCAGCGGCAGCATCAGGGTGGTCTCGAAGCCGTACATGTGCTGCGCCGGCACGGTGGCGACGATGCCGGTTGGCGGCCCATCCTCTGCCCGCAGCCCGAAGCGTTCCGCCGCCGCCGCCGCGCCGGCGACCAGTGCGCCCCAGGGCTTGGCATGGGCGGTCGGCGTCCCGGTCGAGCCGGAGGTGAAGGCGATGGCGGCGATCCGACCTTCGGGGATGGGCCGCGGCGGCGGGGCCGTGCCGTCGGCCGGCGCGGCATCCACCCGCAACAGCGGCAGCGGCACCTCCGCCAGTTCCGGGCGCATCAATTCCAAAGCTGACGCATCCGCCAGCACATAGGCGCCGGCATAATGCGCCGCCGCCATGCGCAGGAAGGGCGCCGCCGCGCCGGGCTGGGCGCCGAGCAGGGTCGGATGGCCGCGCAGCAGCGCCGCGGCGAAGGCGACCAGCGCGGCGTAGCGGTCGGCGCAGAGGTTCACCGCATGGCCCGTGTCCGGCAGCAGCGCCGCCAGCCCGGCCACCTGGGCGAGGAATTGCCCGACCGTCACCACCCGGCCGTCACGGTGGCAGATCGCCTCGCCGGGCGCCCGGCCGGTCAAGGCCAGCGTCGTCAAGGCGGTGGTTGCCGAAGCGGGGAGCATCGGTGGTTCCATGGCGTCAGCGGCCGCCCGGGGCGTCAGCGGCATGCTGCCTACCCGGGGCCTCAGGGGCCATGCGGCCGCCCGGCCGATCGCCGGATGGCCCGCAGCGTCCGCCACGGCGTCGCCCGGCCGAGCTGCGGGAAGCGCCGGCTGCGCATGAGATGCTCGCCGAGGAACAGCGCGGCGCAGGCAGCCGCCTCCCAGCCGGCCACCGTGCCGGTATTCCATAGCCCGGCCGGTGCCGCCGCATGCGCCAGGACGCACAGGCCGAGCAGCCAGGTCCAGGCCAGGGTCAGCCGGCGGGTATAGGATTCCATGGCCGGCGGCAGCCCCGCCGGGTCGCAGCGGGCATAGCGGGTGATCAGCGGCACCGCGCCGGGCCGCAGCGAGGCAGCGAAGCGCCACAGCACCAGCAGGTTCAGCAGCACCGCCAGCAGCGCCGGCCCATGCTGCCCGGCCAGCCAGACCACCGCCCTGCCGGCCACCAGCTCCAGCCCCACGGCACCGAGCCAGAGCGCCCCCAGCCCGAGCAGCGGCCAAGCCGACACTCCTGCCGCCAGCACCCCGCGCGGGACCGATGGCGTCATGCCGTCAGCGCGCCCGATGCCGGGCGACATGGGCGGCGAGGCCGCGGAGCGAGGCGAAGATCCGGTGGTTGCGCTCGTCATCGGAGCGCAATTGCACGCCATAGGCCTTGGAGATGGCGAGCGACAATTCCAGCGCATCGATCGAATCCAGCCCGAGACCCTCGCCGAACAACGGTGCCTCCGGCGCGATGTCTTCCGCCGCGATCTCCAGCGACAACGCGCCGACGATCAGCCGCGCCAGATCGGCCTCGAGCGCCGGGTCGAATTCCGCCGCCGATGTGGTGGCGTTCCCGGTTGTCATTTGGTTTCCTCCGGGCAGGTGCCGTAGCCGGGCAAGACCTCAAGGCGCATGGAGTCGGCCAGATAGCAGAGCGTCCGAGCCGCCCGCAAGCGGCTCCACCCGGAGCGTGATCCGCCGCTGTCCAACGCGGCGGATCGGCCACTCATCGATCGGGCGCCGCGCCGCATCAACCGGCCCGCTCCGCCACCAGCATCACGTTGGGCAATGGCGTCCAGCCCCAGCAGGGCGCCACCTCGGTATGGAATCCCGCCGCCCGCAACGGCCCGGTGATCGCCGCCAGCGGCAGCGGCCGGAAATCCGAGCCATCGCCCCGGATGCGGCAGCCGAGCCGTTCCATGGCGACGCCCACCCCGGCCCGCCAGCCGCAGTCCGGGTCGAAGGCGCGGATGACGATGCGCTGGCGTGCCGCCGCCGCCATGCGGCCGAGCAGCCCCTGCTGCGCCGCTTCCGGCAATTGCAGCAGCACGTCGAAGATCAGCACGGTATCGGCCTCCGGCACCGCCACCCGGGCCAGGTCGCCGACCGTGAAATGGGCCGGCAGGCCGGCGCCGGCGCTTCTGGCTTCGGCAGCACCCCTGGCCTCGGCGATCTTGCCGGCATCGAGGTCGATCCCTGCCACTCGCTCCGCCAGCCCGGCCAGCAGCAGCGCCAGCCCGACCTGGCCGCGGCCGCAGCCAAGGTCGGTGACCGTGCCCAGCCCGCCCAGGCGGGTCGCCAGGCGCAGGATGGCGGATGTCGCCGGATCGGTCAGCAGCTTGCCGCGGACGAAATTGCGGCCGAAGCGCGAGGCCTCCCCATAGCGGGCGGCGACCTGGCCGGTCAGTGCGAGCAGCATCTCAGGCCGCCATCTCGGATTGCCGTTTCAAGCGAGCGGGCGCCGTGCGGCATAGGCCCGCATGATGCCGATGTCGGTGTCGCAGCGCACCTCCGTCAGCCCTGCCGCGCCGAGCTGGCGCAGGATCTCGGCCGGCGGCACGCAGGCGGCGATGGTGTCCCAGTAGTAGCGCATGAGCAGCCCGGAATCGCCGCCCGCCAGCCGGCTCAGCACCGGCACGACGCCGCCAAGATAGGCCCGCAGCGCGGCCTGTCCCAGCCGGCTGTCCGGTGGCGCGATCTCCAGCACCAGCACCCGACCGCCGGGCCGCAGCACGCGGCGGAATTCGCCGAACAACTGGCCGAGGTCGGCGGCATGGCGCAGCGCATAGCCCATGCTCACCACGTCGAAGCTGGCATCGGCGAAGGGCAGCACCTCGGCCCGCGCCTGCACCAGCCCGATGCCGAGCCCGCGCCGCGCCTCCGCCAGCATGCCCTCGCTGAGGTCGAGCCCGGTGACCGCGCCCGCATCGCCCAGGATCCGCACCGCTTCCCGCGCCACCAGCCCGGTGCCGATCGCCACGTCGAGCAGCCGCGCCCCGGGTTGCAGCCCGACCCGGCGCAGCGCCCGCCGGCGGTACCAGGCGCCGGAGCCGAGGGCGAAGGCGGCATTGATCCGGTCGTAGGACCCGGCGGTGCGGTTGAACAGCGCGCGGACGAAGCGGGAATGGGCCTCCGGCTCCGCGTAATAGCCGAGCAAAGGCGCATGCGGCGCGGCCGACCCGGCGTCGATACCTTGGCGTGACGACGGGTGAACTGGCGACGATGGGTAGACTGGCATTGTCTGGACTGGCCCAACTGCATCCTGTAGCCTTGGTTTAGACAGAGGAATGCGGCCTAACAATGACTAAAGGCGAGGCCGTCGCACAGGCAAGCGGGCTGCCCTCCCGCCCGGGCTGGTTGGCTGCCGCCTACTACCGCGTCGCTTTTTATTTCTGTGTCCTGGTTTGGCTCTTCAGTTGCTTGGCGTGGAGCCTGCCGGCTTCTTTGCTGTACCGGGTCGTGCCACGCCGTATTGGCGAACCGCTCGGTCAGTTCATGATCATGCTGGGCTTCCGCTGGTTCATCGGCGTCATGCGCGCCACCGGCGTATTGCGCACCGATCTGCGGGCGCTGGATGCGCTGCGCCTGGAATCCGGCCTCGTCATCGCCCCCAACCACCCGACCATGCTGGATGCGGTGCTCATCCTTTCCCGCCTGCCGCGGGTCGTCTGCATCACCAAGGCCTCGCTTTGGGATAGCTGGACCCTGGGCGGCGGCATCCGCATGGCCGGCTACATGCCGAACGACGCGCCGCGGCCGATGATCCGCCGCGCGGCGGAGGCGATCCGCGCCGGCAACCAATTGCTGATCTTCCCCGAGGGCTCGCGCACCAGCCAGCCGCCGGTCGATGCGCTGCACCGCAGCTTCGCGGTCATGGCCAAGGCGGCCGGCGCGCCGGTGCAGGCCGTGCTGATCGAGGCGGACAGCCCCTATCTGCGCAAGGGCTGGCCGCTGTTCCGCCGCCCGGTGCTGCCGCTGGTCTTCCGGATCCGGCTGGGCGAGCGCTTCCTGGTCGGCGCCGATGCGGGGGCCTGCGTCGTTGCGCTGGAGCGCCACTACCGCGCCGAACTGTCCCCCGCCGCCCCGGGCGCCTGATGCCCATGCCCAATCTGAGCGACCCAGGCTGGAGTGGCCCAGGCCAGCCCTATCCAAGCCAGACCGATCCAGGCCAGACCAATCCAGGCCGGAGCGATCCGGACCGGAGCCGGCTGGTCCTCATCCCCAGCTACGATACCGGCCCCAGGTTGCTGCAGACCGTGCGCGAGGCCTGCGCCGCCTGGGCGCCGGTCTGGGTAGTGGTGGATGGCAGCACCGATGGCAGCGACGTCCTGCTGCGCGAGGCGATGGGCGATGACCCGGGCTTTCGCCTGATCGCTTTGCCCGCCAATGGCGGCAAGGGCGCCGCGGTCCTGGCCGGGCTGCGCCTGGCCGCCGCCGAGGGCTTCCGCCAGGCGCTGGTGATGGATGCCGATGGCCAGCACCCGGCCGCCAGCATCGGCGCCTTCATGGCCGCCGCCGCGGCCGCGCCGGATGCGTTGATCCTTGGCCGGCCGGTCTTCGGCGCCGATGCCCCCCTGCTGCGGGTGCGCGGGCGGCGGATCTCCAACTGGTGGGCCAATCTCGAAACCCTGGGCGCCGGCATCGGCGATTCGCTGTTCGGCTTCCGGGTCTATCCCATCGCGCCCCTGCTGCGGGTGATGCAGCGCCACCGCTGGATGCGCCGCTTCGACTTCGACCCGGAAGCCGCGGTGCGACTGGCCTGGGCCGGGGTGCCTCTGGTCAACCTGCCGGCCCCGGTCCGCTACCTGCGACCGGCCGAGGGCGGCGTCTCGCATTTCCGCTACGGCCGCGACAACCTGCTGCTGACCTGGATGCATATGCGGCTGGTCTGCGGGATGCTGCCGCGGCTGCCCCGTCTTTTCACCCGCCGGCTCATTGCCCGGCGGCTGCGCCGGCCGCCTCGGGACGCGACGGGACTCCCGCCAGCGACACGGCGCTGAGCCCGGCCTTGGCGATCCGCGCCAGCAGGGCCGGCAGCACCGCCAGCACCGGCGGCACCCCCGCCGCACCATTGGGCAGGCCGCCATCATGCAGCAGCAGGATGTCGCGCCCGGCCAGGCCGGATACCAGCCGGTCCAGTACCCTCCGGGGGTCGCCCGGCCGGGTGTCGTAGCCGCGCCGGGTCCAGGCGACCAGGCGCAGCCCCTCCGTCGCCAGCACCGGGTCCAGCAAGGGGCTGCGCAGGCCCATCGGCGCGCGGAAGCAGCGCGGCGCCACGCCGGTCGCATCGGCGATGGCCTGCTGCGCCCGCACCACCTCCCGCCGCAGCGCCCCGAGCCCGCCGCAGGCGAAGCTGGCGCGGTGGCGATGGGAATGATTCTCCACCGTATGGCCGCGCCGGACCACCTCGCGCAGCAGGGCGCCATGGCGCTGGGCCCGCTCGCCGATGGCGAAGAAGCTCGCCCGGGCGCCGGCATGGTCCAGCAGGTCGAGCACCCGGGGCGTCACCGCCGGGTCCGGCCCATCGTCGAAGGTCAGCGCCACCGCCCGCGGCTGGCTCGCCGGCAGCCGCACCATGATGGGGCCGAGCAGGGCGCTGCGCGGATGCATCAGGGCGCCGAGCAGCGCGTGGTTGCAGGCGACCAGGCCGAGCACCTGCGGCCAGACGGCGGGCTCCGCCGCCACGGCGAGCAGGCCCAGGCCATGCAGCCAGAGCGAGGCCCGCGGCACCGGCGCCGGCGACCAGTGATGGAGGATGCCGCCGAAGTCGGCGCCCCGATCGGCGCCCAAGCCGGCCGATCGGCCCGGCCCGACCTTCACCAGGGGGCGGTGCGAGGCATTCATGGCCGCGGCTCCGCCGGCCCGGCCAGCCAGGCCGTGGCGGCGGCATCGGCCCCCGAGGGCAGCGGCGCATCCGGTGCGGCAAGCCAGGCGATGATGTCCCGCGCCACCACGGCGCGCTCCCGGTCGCGCAGCAGCAGGTGGTAGCCTTCCGGGTAGAAGGCCAGCCGCCGCGCCGGCGTCTCGGGCAGATCCCGCAGCAGCCGCCGGACCGGCCGCGCCGGCACGATGACGTCCTTGCCGCCATAGAGCACCAGGGCCCGCCGGTCGAAGCGCGGCGCTGCGGCCAGGGCCGCGTCCATCAGGTTCACCAGCCCGTACAGCAGGTCGACGCGGAAGGTCTTCAGGGTCAGCGGATCGGCCGACCAGCGGCGCATCGCCTCCGGGTTGTCGGACGGCACGAAGCCGGGGGCGCCGCCGTTGAAGCCCACCGCCGGGATGGCATGGGCGGCGAATTCCAGCGCCGAGCGGGCGAAGCCGCCCATGGTCGCGCGGCCGCGGATGCCGGGGGCCAGCAGGACATAGCCATCGGCCGGCGGCGGGTCGGCGCCGGTGGCGGCGACCAGCAGCACCGCGACGCCCATGCTCTCGCCCATCAGGATGATGGGGACGCCGGGGTAGCGCCCTCGCACCAGCCGGGTGACCGCCGTGGCATCGGCCGCCAGGGTATCGCCGCCGGCCCAGATGCCGCTGTGCCGCCCGGCGCCGAAGCCGCGCTGGTCATAGGCGAAGACGCCGATGCCGGCGGCGGTGAACAGCGGGGCCGGAATGTCGACGGAATTGAAGGAATAATCGCCGAAGCCGTGCAGCCCGAGGATGATGGCGCGCGGCGGTCCCGGCGGCAGCCAGGCGGCATAGGGCAGCCTCGCCCCATCCGCCATGACGAAGGCATCGCGCATCGCCTCGGGCGCCTGGATGGGCGGGCCGGCCGGCCGCAGCGCCGGCGTGCAGCCGGCAAGCAGCAGCAGGCCGAGGCAGGCGGCGGCAAGCCTAGGCGGCATCGATGGGCGCCGTGATCGCTTCGCCCTCCGGCCTCGGCCCTGGGGGATAGGTCGGACAAGGCCGCGGCAGGACAGGCACCCCTTCAGGATTCTCGATACGGTTTGGCAGCAGGATGATCTTCCCGCATCGGGCAGCCCCACGCAATTGCCCGCCGCGTCACCCGGCCGCGTCATCCCGCCGCTCGGCGCCGCCCCCGCGCCAGCATCACCAGCACGATCGCCGCGGCCGAGGCCAGGGTGTACATCCCGAAGGCGTTCACGTAGCCGATCATCGCCGCCTGCCGGTTGATCTCGCGGCTCAGCCCCTGCAATCCGGGCAGCGTCTCGATGGTCCAGCCGCCCATCAGCCCCGGGGTGGTCAGCACCCGGTTGTAGGGGGTGATCAGCTCGGTCATCCGGCTGTAGTTCATCGCCGTGGCGCTGACGATCTGCGTCACGCTGAGCGAGATGAACAGGCTGGAGCCGATGTTGCGCAGCAGGTGGAACAGCGCCATCGCCTCCGCCATGTCGCGCGCCGGCAGGGTCGAGAAGGTCATCACCGTCAGCGGCACCCAGACGATGCCGACCGCCACGCCCTGCAGCACCGCGTTCAGCAGCAGCTCGTTGGTGCCGACGTTGAGGTCGAGGCTGGCCAGCCACAGGCCGGAGACCACCAGCAGCGCGAAGCCGAGCCCCATGCCGAGCCGCGGGTCCCAGCGGCCGATCACCAGCGTGCTGGCGAAGCCGATGGTGCCGCCGATCCCGCGATAGCCGACCACCATGCCGATGATGGAATCCGGATAGCCCGCATGCTGCTGCAACAGCGACGGCAGCAGCACGATCGGGGTGAAGTTCACCATCCCATAGATGAAGACCAGCACCAGCCCGAGCGCATAGTCGCGGTTCAGCAGCAGGCCGAGGTTCAGGAAGGGCCGCCGCGTGGTCAGGCTATGGGCGAGGAAGAAATAGAAGGCCAGCACGGCGAGGCCGGTCTCGATCATGATCTCGGGGCTCTCGTACCAGTCCAGCCGCTGGCCGCGCGACAGCACCAGCTGGACGCAGGCGATGGCGGTGGCGAGCGCCAGGAAGCCGGTCCAGTCGAGCGGCACCCGCTCGCCCGGGCGGTCCGCCGGCAGGGTCAGGCGGATCGCCACCACCGCCAGCGCCCCGGCCGGGACGATCATGTAGAAGGCCCAGCGCCAGTTGTAGGCCTCGGCCAGCATGCCGCCGAAGACCGGGCCGATGACCGGCCCCAGCACCACCGTCATCCCGAAGATCGAACTCACCATCCCGGCCTGGCGGCGCGGGAAGCTGTCCAGCACGATCGCATTGGCGAGCGGCACCACCGGCGCGCCGATGCCGCCCTGGACGATCCGCCACAACACCACGGTCTCCAGCGAACCCGCCTGGCCGCAAAGCCAGGTGGCGATGGTGAAGCCGCTGACGCAGGTCAGCATCACCCGGCGCCGGCCGAAGCGGTTGACCAGGTAGCCGGTCGTCGGCGTGACGATGGCGGTCGCCAGGATGTTGAAGGTGGTGGTCCAGGCGATCTCGTCGGCGGTCGCGGCGAAGGTGCCCTGCATCTGCGGCAGCAGGGTGGAGGCGACCAGCAGGGTCGTCGCGTACAAGGTCGAGCCGAGCACCACCGAGGCCAGGATCATGATCCGGCGGGCAAGCGACAGGTCGAGGATGGGACTATCGGACATGGGCCGGGTATTTCGTAGGCCAAATGATTGGCACCGAGCGTTTCGGTACCTTGACGAATAGTGCCTGGGTGATAGTGACCTGGGTACCCAATTTCGGCGAGCCCCAACGTGTCGCTCGATGACCGCCGCACCATCGGTTTCCTGATCTCGGACGTGGCGCGGATGATGCGCGCCGCCTTCGACCGGCGGGTGCAGCGCATCGGCCTGACCCGCTCGCAATGGCTGGTCCTCAGCCTGCTGTACCGTCGCCCCGGCGTCAGCCAGTCCGAGCTGGCCGAGATGCTGGAGGTGGAGCGGCCCACCGCCGGGCGGATGATCGACCGGCTGGAGCGCAAGCACTGGGTGGTGCGCCGGCCGGATGCGGCGGACCGCCGGGTCAAGCGGCTCTACCTGACCGCCGAGGCCGAGGCGGTGCAGGCCGAGATGGGCGGCATCGCGGCCGAGCTGCTGGACGACGCCATGGCCCGGCTGGCGCCCGGGGAACGCCTGGCGCTGGCCGGGATGCTGGAACGGGTGAAGGCCACGCTGCTCGCCATGGGACCGGGCGTGGGGCGGCCATGAGCCCTTCCCGCCGCCGGGTCCTGCTGCGGCTCGCCCTGCTGGTGCTGGTGCCGGCGCTCGCGGTGGTGGGCGCCGCCCTCGTCTGGCAGGCCGGCGGCCGCACCGTCAGCACCGAGAATGCCTATGTCCGGGCGGATATCGTGCAGATCGCCCCGGAGATCGCCGGCCGCGTCGCCGAGGTCGCGGTCCGCGACCACAGCCGGGTCGAGGCCGGCGGCCTGTTGCTGCGGATCGACCCCGCCCCCTTCCGCATGGCGCTGGATAAGGCCGAGGCGGAGCTGGACTCCGCCCGCGTGCTGGTCGAGACGGCGCGCGCCACCTACCACGAGACCCGCAGCGAATTGGGCGAGCTGGAAAGCCGCGCCGATTACCTGCTGCGCCAGGCCCGCCGCCAGCAGGATCTGGCGACCCGCGGCGTGGCCCCGGCGACCCGGGTGGAGGAGACGGTCAGCGACGCCCAGGTGGCGCGCGAGCGGATCAACGTGCTGCGCCAGCGCATGGTGCGGCTGCTGACCACGCTGAAGGGCGACCCGGAGCTGGTCGTGGACCAGCACCCCTCGGTGCGGGAGAAGCTGGCGGACCGCGACCGGGCGGCGCTCGACCTGGCACGCACCACCATCACCGCGCCGACCGGCGGCACCGTGGTGAACATGCGCCTCCAGCGCGGCGAGCAGATCCGCGCGGCGACCCCGGTCTTCGCCCTGGTCTCCGACCGGCGGCCCTGGATCGAGGCCAATCTGAAGGAGACCACGCTGACTCATGTGGCGGTCGGCCAGCGGGTGGCGGTGGTGCTGGACACCTATCCGGACCTCACCTGGACCGGCGAGGTGGAAAGCATCAGCCCGGCCACCGGGGCGGAATTCGCCATCCTCCCGCCACAGAATGCCTCGGGCAATTGGGTGAAGGTGGTGCAGCGCCTGCCGGTGCGGATCCGCCTGCAGCCCTTCCCCGGCGAGCCGGCGCTGCGGGCCGGGGTGACCGCCTCCGTCGCCATCGATACCGGGCGGCAGCGCCGCTTCAGCGACATGCTGGAAGGCGTGGCGAAGCTGTGGCGGGGCGGCGCCGACGGGGCGGGTGCCGATGGGGCAGGCTCGAACGGGGCAGGCTCGAACGGGGCAGGTGCGAGCTGAGGGGCGCCGCGCTGGGGCGGCTGCTGGCGGTCGGCCTCGGCACCATGGTGGTGCCGCTGGACAGCGCGCTGAACATCGCCTTCCCCGCCATCACCGCGCATTTCGGCCTGGCCCTGCCGGCGATCCAGTGGCTGGTGATCTGCTACGTGCTGACCTATGGCAGCCTGATGCTCGGCATCGGCCGGCTGGGCGATATCTTCGGCCATGCCCTGGTGTTCCGCATCGGCCTCGGCTGGAGCGCCCTGGCCTATCTGCTGTGCTCCTGGGCGCCGGGCTACGAATGGCTGCTGGCCTGCCGGGTGCTCCAGGGCATCGGCGCGGCGCTGGTCATCGGCTGCGGCCCGGCCCTGGTGACCGGCTGGTTCCCGGAAGCGCTGCGGCCGCGCGTCCTCGGCCTCTATACCCTGATCTTCGCCCTGGGCTCGGTGCTCGGCCCGCTGCTCGGCGGCTGGCTGGTGGCGCGCTGGGGATGGGAGGCGGTGTTCTGGTTCCGCACGCCGGTCGCCCTGGCCGGGCTGCTGCTGCTGCGCGGCGCCGCCACCACGCGGCCCGCCGGCCCGCGGGAAAGCTTCGACCTGCCCGGCGCGGCGCTGCTGGCGCTGGCGGTCGGCAGCCTGCTGCTGGGGATCAACCGGCTGGCCGCCAATGGGCTGACCAGCGGGCTGGCCGCTTTGCCGCTGCTCGCCGTCTTCGCCGTTGCCATCACCATGTTCTTCCGCCGCAGCCGGCGCGTGGAACGGCCGGTGATCGCCACGCATTACTTCCGCCTGCCCGGCTTCGCCGCGCTGAGCCTCGCCAATGCGCTGGCCAACCTGGCCGGCTTCGCGGTGCTGCTTTTCGTGCCCTACTACCTGACCCGCATCGCCGCACTGCCGACCGGCCTCGCCGGGCTGGTGCTGGCGGCCTCGCCGGCCGGGACCATGCTGGCCGCGGCGCCGGGCGGCTGGCTGCTGGGACGGGTCCCGGCGCGGCGGCTGGTCGGGCTCGGCATCGGGCTGATCGGGCTCGGGCTGGGGTCGATGGCCTGCTGGGGCGCGGCGACCCCGCTGGCGCTGGTGGTGCCGGCGCTGCTGCTGCATGGCGCCGGCCTCGGGCTGCTCCAGGTCAGCTACACGGATAGCGTCATCGCCACCCTGCCGCGGCAGGACCGTGGCGTCGCCGGCAGCCTGGCGATGATGACCCGCACCCTCGGCGTGGTCACCGCCGCCTCGCTGCTGACCCTGGCCTTCGGCGCCATGGAAGCCGCGGCGCTGGCCGGCGGGGCGGCGCCGCCGGCGGCCTTCCTCGATGCCTTCCGCGGCAGCTTCGCCCTGGCCGCGGCGATCCCGGCCGTGCTGCTGCTGGCTTCCCTGCTCACTCGCCGGGGGTAAGCGCCGGCGCCGGGGCGGGCGGCCGCCGCCAGAGCCGCATCGCCCATTCGCCGAAGTCGTCGACCACCGTATAGACCGCCGGCACCACCACCAGGCTGAGCAGGGTGGAGGTGATCAGCCCGCCGATCACCACCAGCGCCATGGGCGCGCGGAACTCGGCATCGGCGCCGATCCCGGCGGCGATATGCGCCATGCCCGCGGTCATCGCGATGGTGGTCATGACGATCGGCCGGGCCCGCTTGCGCGCCGCCTCGACCAGCGCGGCGCCGCGCCCCATCCCGGCCCGGCGCGCCTCCACCGCATACTCGACCAGCAGGATGGAGTTCTTGGCGACGATGCCCATCAGCATCAGCACGCCGATCACCGCGGAGACCCCCAGCGCCTTCTGCGCCAGCAGCAGCGCCATCAGCGCCCCGCCGAGCGAGAGCGGCAGCGCCGACATGATGGTCAGCGGCTGCAGGAAGCCGCCGAACAGCAGCACCAGAACCAGGTAGACCAGCAGCACGCCGGCCCCGAGCGCCATGGCGAAGCCGCCGAACAGCTCGCCCATCACCTCCTTGTCGCCCACCTCGCGCTCGCGCACCCCGGCCGGCAGCGCCTGCATGATGGGCAGCGCGGCGATCAGCCGGGTCGCCTCGCCCAACGGCATGCCATTGGTCTCGGCCTCGACGGTCGCCTTGCGGACGCGGTCCAGCCGGTCGATCTGCGCCGGTCCGGCGCCGTGGCGGATTTCGGCCACGGCATCGAGCGGGATGGCGAGGTCGGCCCGCCCGGCGACCC
>JAQGIA010000116.1 GCA_028291445.1 Belnapia sp. | reverse complement strand
CCCCCAGCAGCACCTTCGTCTCCTCCGGCAGGCCCTCGAGCGTGCGGACGCTGGCATCGTTGCGGGCGATGATGAGGCGGGGCGCGAGCAGTTCGACCAGCGCCTCGACCAGCAGCGGGGTCAGCGCCTCCATGCCCGCGGTGTTGGCCTGCAGCGCCAGCGCATCGCCGTAGCGGTCGATGACGAGGCCGGGCATGCCATCCGCCTCGGCATGGACCAGGCGATAGTAGGGGGTGTCGAACAGCCGGTCGCGCAGCGCAAGCGCGGTGGCGAGGCGGGCGGTGACCCAGGCGAGGTCGATCGCCGCCCCCGGGTCGCGGTCGAGGCGCCGCGCCGCGATCAGGTTATGCGGGTTGAACAGCCAGGTGCCGTGGGAGACGCCGTCATCGCCTTCCAGCCGCACCGGGCTGCCCGGCGGCAGCGCCCGGGCCACCGGCGTCATGGCGATCTCGTTCGAGAAGGCCCAGGGGTGCCCGGCCTTGACCCGGCGGTCATGGCGGGGAAGCAGGCGGATCAGCGGGTGGGGGGAGGTTTCCATCAGGCGGCGGACCATGGCGATGCCTGCCTTGCAGCGCAACGGCGGATGAGGCAGATGCGTCGGAATGCGTATCGCCCGAGACCTGCCGACCCTTCGTGCCGAGCTGGCGAGCCTCGGGCCGCTGGCGCTGGTCCCGACCATGGGGGCGCTGCACGAGGGGCATCTCTCGCTGCTGGCGGCGGCACGGCGGGAGGCCCCGGCGGTGGCCGCCTCGATCTTCGTCAATCCGCTGCAATTCGGCCCGAACGAGGATCTCTCGCGCTACCCGCGGCAGGAGGCCCGGGACCTCGATATGCTGGAAGCCGCTGGCTGCGACCTGGCCTGGCTGCCGAGCGTCGAGGCGATGTATCCGCCGGGCCGGGCGACCACCATCGAGGTCGAGGGCGCCGCCGAGGGCTGGGAGGGCGCCGCGCGGCCCGGGCATTTCCGCGGCGTCGCCACGGTCTGCACCAAGCTGTTCCAGCAGACCGGTGCGGTGGCAGCGATGTTTGGGGAGAAGGACTGGCAGCAGCTGCAGGTGATCCGCCAGGTGGTGCGGGACCTCGACATGCCGATCCGCATCATCGGCTGCCCGACGGTGCGGGAGGCGGATGGGCTGGCGATGTCGTCCCGCAACCGCTTCCTCGGCGCGGCGGAACGGGCCCAGGCGGCGGCGCTGCCGGGGGCGATGCGGGCGGCGATCGCGGCGATGGCGAAGGGCACGGCGCCGGCCTCGGCCCTGGCGGCGGCCCGGGCCGGGCTGGCGGCCGCCGGCTTCGCGCTGGATTACCTGGCCCTGGTCGAGCCGGCGAGCCTGCGGGAGGTGGCGGCGCCGCCCGGGCGGCTAATCGTCGCCGCAAGGCTCGGCGGCGTGCGGCTGCTGGACAACATGGCGGCCGGCTGAGATGGCAGGGGCGCCTTGGTGGCGCCCCTGCCTATCCGATGACCCGCTGGATCAGATGAACCAGTGGCCGGTGGCCTCGAAGTTCGCCGTTGCCTGGGCGGCCAGCGCATACCAGTCGACCGGCGCCGCGGCCGGTTGGGCCGGGGCCGTGGCCGGGGCGGCCGGCGTGGCCGCATGCGTCGTGCCGGGAGCGTCGTAGAACCAGTGGCCGGTGGCGTTGAAATTCGCGGTCGCCTGGGCGGCCAGCGCATCCCAATCCACATGGGCCGCGGCCGGTGCACCGGTGGCCGGCGCCGTGGTGACGGGTGTGGGGGTGACAGGTGTGGCAGTGACCGGCGTGGTGGCCGGCGGCGCGGCGGGTGCGGTCGGGCTGGTGTAGAACCAATGGCCCGTCGCTTCGAAATTCGCGGTCGCCTCGGCGGCCAGCGCGGTCCAGTCCACCGGGGCGGCGGGGGTTGCCGGCGCGCTGGTCCCCGGGGTTGCGACGGGGGGGACAACGACGGGGGTGGTGGCGACGGGCGGGACGATGACCGGGGTGGCCGGGGCCGGGTCGACGTGGGCCGGCGTGGTGCCGGGCATGTCGTAGAACCAGTGGCCAGTCGCCGCGAAATTCGCCTTCGCCTGGGCCGCCAGGGCTTCCCAATCCACCGCGGCGCCAGTGCCGGCGGCCACCGGGGCCGTGGTGATGCCGAGCGGCGTGTAATCCACCTGGCGGACGGTCATTGAGGTATTCGGCTGGTTGTTCAGGAAGCCGATGGTGTTGTTCATGCCACCATTGTCGAAATCGACCGGGACATGCTCGGTGACGATGCCCTGCACCACGCCATCGACCTTGAAGGTGATCTGCCCCGGCTCCCAGACCAGGGTGTAGTCGTGGAAGACGTTGCTTTCCACGCCGCTGAAGCGGGTGATGATATTGACGTTCTGGCCCGCCTCGTTGACCCAATGCACCGTGCTATACTGGTTGCCGGTGTAGTCGGGGGTCAGCTCGGCCAGGTTCATTTCCTGGCCGGGGTATTTGTTGTCGCCGGGCCAAAGGATGATGGCGGAGCCGTTGCTCCGGCCGCTCAGCATGGCGTTGACGGTATAGGTGCCGTAGCCGTGCCCGGAGCTATTGCCGATGCCGGGCTCCTTCATGCCGGAATTGCCGGCCAGATGGACTTCGCCGGGGGTGGAGAAATCGACGCCCCAGGTCTCCTGGTTGATGGAGCCCAGGCGGTCGTCGAAGCTCTCGTGCAGCGGCACGTCGGTTTCGATCGTATTGGCCGTGCGGGTGGTTGCCACGGAGTGGTCCTTTGGTGCGATGGATCTGTTGGGGGGCAAGCGCGCCGGATCGGGCCGCTCTTGCCGCATCCAACGCCATAGGGCGCCAGCGGCTGCAATCTGAAAAGAGCAAGGCCACTTACCGGCGGAAATCGATGAACTACAGGCCGGTGTCTATAGTCTGGCAATTGCCGCGACAGGCGAATATTCCTCCGCAATTCGTCGCGCCAGGGAGGGTGGATTACCTAGTCTTGATTGGATATTTCCGATTGGCCGTGGCGCCGGCAAAACCAGATTCATTCGAATTCATATTTATTTCGAATCATTATCGTCCGGTCACATCCGGCGCAACCAGACCTGTTCGATCTCGTGGCCACCGCCCTTGCGCAGCACCAGCCTCGCCCGGTGCCGGGTCGGCTGGATATTGTCCCGCAGGTTCAACAGGTTGATGTCCTGCCAGATGCCGCGTGCCACCACCCGCGCCTCGTCCGGGGGCAGGTCGCGGTAGTGGTGGAAGTAGCTGGCGGGCTTGGGGAAGGCGATTTTCTGCAGCAGCAGGAAGCGCTCGATGTACCAGGCCTCGATCGCCGCCTCTGCGGCATCGAGATAAATCGAGAAGTCGAAGAAATCCGAGGCGACGATGGGCGCCCCGGCGGCGTGCTGGAGGACGTTCAGCCCCTCGAATATCACGATGTCGGGACGCCGCAGCACCTGCGCTTCGCCGGGGATGATATCGTATTTGAGATGCGAATAGACCGGCGCCGCCACTTCCGCCGCGCCGGACTTCAACGCGTTCAGGAATTCTAGCATGCGGCGCAGGTCGTAGCTTTCGGGGAAGCCCTTGCGGCGCATCAGCCCGCGTTCCTGCAAGACCCGGGTCGGATGGAGGAAGCCGTCGGTGGTGACCAGCTCGACCCGCGGATGGTCCGGCCATCGCGCCAGGATAGCCTGGAGGACACGGGCCAGCGTGCTTTTCCCCACCGCCACGCTGCCGGCGACGCCGATGATATAGGGCGGTGGCGCCGCCTGGTGGCCGAGGAAGCTGTCCTGCGCCATGGCCAGCCGCCGCGCGGCGCGCACCTGCAAATTCAGCAGGCGGGACAGCGGCAGGTAGATGTCCTGCACCTCGGCCAGCGAGACGGTGTCGTTGATGCCGCGCAGCGCGGCGATATCCGCCCTGGTGAGCGAGAGCGGGGTATTGGCCCGCAGCGCCGCCCAGGCCGGCCGGTCGAAGACCCGGTAGGCGGGCTCGGCCAAGGGACCGTCGAGCGGCCCATCGGGTGGCGTGGCGCCCGGGCCGATGGCGGGAGGTTTCTGGAGCGGGGCGTCGGGCATCAGCGAGGCGGCTTGCATTGCGGCATGGTGCCATGCCACGGCGAAAGCCCAAAACCGGGGGCCATCGGTACAGGCTGGGCCATCGGTCAGCCTGGGCCACCGGTACAGGCCGGGCCAACAGTACGGATCGGCCATCGGAAGCGCATCGCCGACACCCCGGCGGAAGTCCGCAGGCTTCAGCCCGGGTCGGGGAAGCCGGCCAGGGCGCGGATTTCGGCCGGGCTGCGGCCGGCCTCCCGTAGCGACCGCAGGCTTGGGGCGCCGTCGCGCTTGGCCAGGCGGCGGCCGGCGGCATCGGTCAGCAGCGGGTGATGGGCATAGGCCGGCTCCGGCCAGCCGAGCAGGGCCTGGAGCAGGCGGTGCAGATGGGTCGCCGGCTTCAGGTCGGTGCCGCGGGTCACCAGGGTGACCCCTTGCAGCGCATCGTCATGGGTGACGCAGAGGTGGTAGCTGGCCGGGACGTCCTTCCGCGCCAGCACCACGTCGCCGAATTGCGCCGGGTCGCAGCGGAGCCTCCCCTCCCCGGCCTCGTGGAAACTCAGCTCGGTCGGCGCCGCGGCCAGGGCGGCCGTCATGTCGAGGCGAAGGGCATAGGCATCGCCCCGGGCCAGCCGGGCCGCCCGGGCGGCGGGGGCGAGGCGGCGGCAGGTGCCGGGGTAGAGCGGGCCATCCGGGCCCATCGGCGGGATATGCGGCGCCTGGCTGGCGGCGGCGGTCTCCTGGGCGATCTCGGCCCTGGTGCAGAAGCAGGGGTAGAGCAGGCCGCGCCCGGCCAGCCGGTCCAGCGCCTGGCGGTACTCCGCCATATGGGCGGATTGGCGCCGCGGCGGGGCATCCCAGGCGAGACCGAGCCAGGTCAGGTCCTCGAAGATCGCTGCGGTGTATTCGGGGCGGCAGCGGGTCGCGTCGATATCCTCGATCCGCAGCAGGCAGCGATCCCCGGCCCGCCAGGCGGCCAGTGCCGCATGGGCATGGCCGAGATGCAGCAGCCCGGTCGGGCTCGGGGCGAAGCGGGTGACGGTTGCGGCCATGCGGCCGCTTCGGTAGCGGTTGCGGGCCATTGGGGACAAGACCATTGGGGACAATGGCCGGGGACAAGACCCGTGGGGATAAGGGAACAAGCGGGATGGCGGAATTGGATGGGCCGCGCTTCGGCCCGGTGGCGGGTGGTGCGCCGCGGCAGTTGGTGGTGCTGCTGCATGGGCTTGGGGCGGATGGGGCGGATCTGATCGGCCTCGCCCCGGACTGGGCGGCGGCGCTGCCGAGTGCCGCCTTCGTCGCGCCGGATGCGCCGCAGCCCTGCGACATGGCGTCCTATGGCCGGCAATGGTTCAGCCTGCAGGATCGCACGCCGGCGGTGATGGCCGCCGGCGCCCGGCAGGCGGCGGCAGGGCTGGACGCCTTCATCACGGCGGAGCTGGCGCGGCTGGGCCTGGATGATGCGGCGCTGGCGCTGGCCGGCTTCAGCCAGGGCTGCATGATGGCGCTGTACACCGGGTTGCGGCGGCGGGTGCCGCCGGCAGCGATCCTCGGCTATTCCGGGGCGCTGCTGGGCGCCGAGGCGCTGGCCACCGAGCTCGGCGGCCGGCCGCCGGTGCTGCTGGTGCATGGCGAGGCGGATGACATCGTGCCGGTCGCCGCCAGCCGCGCGGCGGAGCAGGCGCTGCGCGCCGCCGGGGTGCCGGTGGAGGCGCTGTACCGCCCAGGGCTCGGGCATGGCATCGATCCGGCCGGGCTGGCGGCGGGGGCGGCGATGCTGGGCCGCGTCTTCCCTCCTTTGGGCCGATCCGTGTGACGCATCCATGAAACGACCGAGGGCCCCTGTTGCACCGCTGCGACGGGACTGGCATGAATGGGGAGATAATCGGCGGCGCCACTGCATATGGGGCCTCTCCGCCGCGACAGGCCCCATGGCTTGATGGCACCGCCCCGGATGAGGAGCGGCGCTTGCCTGACGGCGGTACGTTCATCGGTGGGCAAACTTTTCCTGCCCTGGTGTTGAATGCGGATTTCCGGCCGCTTTCATATTTCCCCCTATCGATCTGGTCCTGGCAGGACGCGGTGAAGGCGGTCTTCCTCGACCGCGTCTCCGTGCTGAACGAGTACGAGACCGAGGTGCATTCGCCGACGCTGTCGATGCGGCTGCCCAGCGTGATCGCGCTGAAGGAATACATCCCGGCGGCACGGCGCCCGGCCTTCACCCGCTTCAACGTTTTCCTGCGCGACCGCTTCGAATGCCAGTACTGCGGCGAAGGGCGGCCGACCCATGATCTGACCTTCGACCATGTCGTCCCGCGCAGCCGCGGCGGGCGGACCACCTGGGAGAATGTCTGCACCGCCTGCGGGCCCTGCAACCTGCGCAAGGGCGCCCGGCTGCCGCAGGAATGCCGGATGCATCCGCGCGGGGTGCCGCGGCAGCCGACCAGCTGGGAATTGCAGGAGAACGGCCGGGCCTTTCCGCCGAACTACCTGCATGGGAGCTGGCGGGATTATCTGTACTGGGACAGCGAGCTGGAAAGCTGACGCTCCACCCGGCGTCGTACCGCGCCAGAAGCGCCGAGAGGGCAAGGGAGTACAGCCTGCGGGCTTATGCGGCGCGCGTCCTTTGGAACAGGCCACCTCCTAGCAAGACTGCCTGTCGCCCGGCCCGGCGATTACTTCGTCGTGTGCATTGAAGACTCGTCCGTTTACGCCGTGACCCGCATCGATGCTGGGCAGTATCGTTCCTGCCGCAATCCAGTACCGAACCGGTCGGTACGGTCAGGCAGGGAGGCTCCCCCGGTGTCCGATACGACCGATTTCGCCGGTTTCCTGCGGACCCATCCGGGATTCGGCCGGATCAACTTCAAGTATCTCACCTACCAGGTCTATCCGCAGGGCTATGCGAAGGATGTCGCCGGCTGCGTCGCCGCCGGCCGGATCCGCATCAACCGGCGCTTCTCCGACCTGGGCTTTGCCGGCACCGGCGCCGCCTACATCATGGACAGCGACCAGTACTCGCTGAGCAAAGGCTTCGACCTCACCAAGCCAGCCGCCCAGATCCTCATCGTCCATGAATCGACCCATGCGCTGCAGGATTTCCAGAACCTCGGCAAGATACCGGTGCCGGATGCCGAGGCGATCGCCTATGTGGCCGAGGCGATCTTCGCCCTGGCGATCGGCCGGCCACCGCTGGTCGACCCGGCGACCGGGGCGCCGCATCCGATCCGGGTCGCGGCGGCCAATGCGGCGGCGGCGGTCATGGCGGGGGCCTACGAGGTCGGGCAAGCGATGGTCGCCGCGGTGCGGACGGCCGTGGCGCATTCCGGCCACTACGACGCCAAGGGCTTCCACGATTTCGACGGCATCGAGGATCGCAGCCTGGGCGCCACCCTCCGCTTCGTCGGCGGCCGGATGCACGACTGAGCGTGGTCCCCCGCAGGATCGCCAGCGCCCGGCGACGGGCAAGCCGGATGCTGCCTTGGCTAGCGCGCCTTCACCAGCCGGTTGCCGAAACTGTCCTGCGGCACGCCGCGCTGCAGGGACATGTGGCTATGCACCCCGACCCAGCGGCCATCCGGCTGCTTCGCCAGCACGATGGTCGCCCGCCCGGGCCGCGGGAAGGCGGTGCCGTCCTCATGGAAGCCGGTGCTGTTCCAGGGCGTGACCGCCACCGCCATGGCGCCATCCGGCGAGGCCAGCACCAGGGTATTCGCCAGGTCGAAGGCGAAGCCCTCGGTGCGCGGCCAGACGTTGTCCCATTGGCTGTCGATCCAGGCCTGCCGGCTGCGGACCAGTTCCTGGTAGGTGCCAAAGATGACGATGGCGTCGTGCCAGAAGGGAGTGGCGCTGGCGTAGTCCACCGCCCGCACGCAGGCGGCGAAGCGGTCCAGCCAATCCTTGACCGAGGCCGTGGCGGCAGGGTCGGCTTCGGGCAAAGGAAGGGTCTGCATCAGATCTTCTCGCTCACCTTGATCGCCACCTTGCAGCCGGCCTTGATGGCGGCGCTCAGCAGCCGGTAGCCGGGGGTCAGCTCGGCCTCATGCGCCAGGCCGGTCTCGCGGTGTTCCAGTTCCTCGGCGCGGAACTGCGCGATATCGGCCCGCAGCGGCGCCTCGTCCTCGCCGAGGGCCGCCTCCTGCGCCTGGTAATGTTCGTCGATCGCCTCCTCAACCGCAACGGTGCAGGCCATGGCGGCACGGTGCCCGAGCATGGCGGTCGCCGCGCCGAGGGCGAAGCCGGCGACATGCCAGATCGGCAGCAACGCGGTCGGGCGAACCCGGCGGGTGGCGATGAGGCGGGAGAAGGTGTCCAGATGCACCTGCTCCTGGTCCTGCATGTGCTGGATCAGCGTCTCCCATTTGGTGCCGCGCAGCACGGCGAGCTGGCCCTGGTAGATGCGCTTGGCGCCGTATTCGCCAGCGTGGTCGACGCGGATGGTTTCCTCGATCATGCGGCGGGGGGTTCGGGTCATCGGTTCGCTCCTCTCCGCATCCAGATGGCGCCCAGCGAGGAAAGGCCAAGCGCATAGAGCAGGTTCATCGCCGCCATCGACAGCGGCAGGCCGGGGATGAGGTATGTCGGCGCGTCGCAGGGCTTGGAGGGGCGCGGCGCCAGCGCCGCCATGAGGTCGTCCACGGTGGCGCCGCCGGCCGAGCGCGGCGCCTGGCAGCCGGGCAGCGGGGATGGCCACCAGCCCTGCTCCACCCCGATATGGAAGCCGGCGATGGCGCCCGAGACGAGCACCGCGAGGATGGCGAGCCAGGCCAGCGGCCGGCGCCAGGCGGGCGGCACCAGCGCCGAGCCGAGCGCCAGCCCGGCGGCGGCCCAATAGGGCCAGCGCTGCCAGCTGCACAACTCGCAGGGGGCGATGCCGAAGAGGTCTTCGCTGGCGCGGGCGAACAAGGGCGCCGCGGCTGCGGCCAGGGCGAAGAGGAGCATGCCGATCATGCCGTCTGTGTCGCGCCGTCGCGCCGCCCGCGCAACTGGACCGGCCGCCGCCTGCCCCATAGGCTGGCCGGCACCAGTTGGGGATCGCGCCGATGATGAAGCTTTGGGGCCGGGCCAGTTCGAGCAACGTGATGAAATTGCTCTGGCTCTGCGAGGAACTGGGCATCCCCTATGAGCGCATCGACGCGGGCGGCGAGTACGGTCGCACGACCGAGCCCTTCTACGTGGCGATGAACCCGAACAGCCGGGTGCCGACCATCGAGGAGCCGGATGGCTTCACCCTGTGGGAGAGCAATTCCATCCTGCGTTACCTGGTGGCGAAGCATGCGCCGGGCAGCCCGCTGCATCCCGCCGCGCCGCGCGACCGGGCCGAGGCGGAGCGCTGGATGGACTGGCAGCTCGCCTCGCTGAACGGGCCGATGGTGACGGTGTTCTTCACCTATGTCCGCATCCCGGAAGCCAAGCGGGACTACGCCGCCACCGCCCAGGCGCGGGACGGGGCGGAGGCGCTGTGGCGGATGGTCGACCGGCGGCTGGAAGGCCGCGATTATGTAGCGGGGGCGGCGCTCAGCCTCGGCGACATCGCCCTCGGCCCCTATCTGCACCGCTGGTTCGCCTTGCCCATCGACCGCGCGCCGATGCCGCGGCTCGAGGCCTATTACGCCCGGCTGCTGGCGCGGCACCCGGGCTTCGCCCGCCATGTCGCCGTGGAGATGACCTGAGATGATCACGGTTTGGGGCCGGGCCAGCTCGGTCAATGTCATGAAGGTGCTGTGGCTGCTGGACGAGCTGGCCATTCCCTTCCAGCGGGTCGACGCCGGCGGCGTCTTCGGCCGCACCCGCGACGCCGACTACGCGGCGATGAACCCGAATGCCACGGTGCCGACCCTGGTGATGCCGCACGGCTACACGCTGTGGGAGAGCCACGCCATCCTGCGCTACCTCTGCCGGACCCAGCCCGGCGGCAATGCCTGCTACCCGGAGGCGCCCGAGGCGCGGGCCGATGCCGAGCGCTGGATGGACTGGACCCTGGCCTCGATCAACGAGCCGATGCGGGTGATCTTCTGGACGCTGGTGCGGACGCCGGAGGCGGAGCGGGACATGCCGGCGGCGGCGCGCGCGCGGGACGCGGCGGAACGGCTGTGGCGGATCGCCGATGCGCAGCTGGCGGGCCGGGATTTCATCGCCGGCGAATTCGGGTTGGCGGATATAGCGCTGGGCGGCTTCCTGCACCGCTGGTTCGCGCTGCCGATCGAGCGTGCGGCGCTGCCGCGGCTGGAAGGCTGGTACCAGCGGCTGCTGGAGCGGCCGGCCTATCGGGCGCATGTGGCGGTGCCGCTGAGCTAGCGGCGGCATCACCGAAAAGCGTCAATCATGTGATAGGGCAACAGCTCAGGCTCTGGCCGGCACTTCTTTCAGCGCCGGCCGGAGCCTGAGCGGCATCCGCGTTCAGGCGGTCTGCAGCAGGGCCAGGGCGCGGCCCGGCTCCTCGAACCAGCGGCGCAGTTCGATGGTGGATTCGGGCGGGCCGAAGAAATAGCCCTGCGCCTCGGTGCAGCCGGCGGCGCGTACCGATTGCAGCTGCGCCGCGGTCTCCACCCCTTCGGCGGTGGTCGCCATGCCGAGCTGATTGGCCAGATGCGCCACCGAATTGACGATGGCGAGGCAATCGGCCCGGTCCGGCATCTCCCGCACGAAGGATTGGTCGATCTTGATCTTGTCGAAGGGGAAGCTGCGCAGGTAGCTCAGCGAGGAGTAGTGCGTGCCGAAATCGTCGAGCGCGATGCGGATGCCGGTGTCGCGGAAGGCGGTCAGGATTCCGGCGATGCCGCCATCGGCCTGCAACAGGGCGGATTCGGTGATTTCCAGCTCCAGCCGCTGCGGCGCCAAGCCGGATTGCCGCAGTATCTGCAACACGCTGTCGGCGAGGTCGGCGGCGCGGAATTGCAGCGGGGAGAGGTTCACCGCCACCTTCAGCGGCGCCGGCCAGGAATTGGCCTGCCGCGTCGCCTGTTCCAGCACCCAGCGGCCAACGCCCTCGATCAGGCCGATCTCCTCCATGATGGGAATGAAGACCCCCGGCGATACCATGCCGCGGACCGGATGGCGCCAGCGCAGCAGCGCCTCGAAGCCGGACAGCCGGTTGGTGCCGAGGTTGATGATCGGCTGATACCAGACCTCGAGCTGGTTACGCGGCAGCGCCTCCCGCAGGTCGGCTTCCATCGCCAGGCGCGCCTGAAGCTCGGCTTCCATCCCCGGCTCGAAGAAGCGCCAGGTGCGGCGGCCATCGTCCTTGGCGCGGTAGAGCGCCATGTCGACGTTGCGCAGCAGCTTGTCGGCCGCAATGGCGACATCCCGCTTGGTCCGGGTGCCCCCGGCCATGGTGTCCTCGGCCAGAATGTCCTCAGCCAGGGCGATGCCGATGCTGACCCCGACCTGGGTGCGGTAGCCGAGCAGCTCGTAGGGGGCGCAGACCACGTCGACCAGGCGCTGCGCCAGGGCGCCAGCATCCTCCGGCTGGTTGGCCGGAGCTTGCAGCACGGCGAATTCGTCGCCGCCGAGCCGGGCGACGATATCGCCGTCGCGGACGCAGGCGCGCAGCCGGCGGGCCACCTCCTGCAGCAGCGCGTCGCCGACCGGGTGGCCGAGGGTGTCGTTGACGTTCTTGAAGTGGTCGAGGTCGAGGAACAGCAGCGCGATCGTCGCATCATCGTCGCGGCGGCTGGACAGCGCCGCCTCCATGCTGTCGCGGAACAGCACCCGGTTGGGCAGGCCGGTCAGCATGTCGTGGTGCGCCATGAAGGTGATGCGGGCCTCGACCCGGCGGCGCTCGGTGATGTCCTCGTAGGTCGCCACCCAGCCACCATCGGCCATCGGCTGGTGGGAGACGGCCAGCGCCCGGCCCGCGGCATCCTCGCGGAAGAAGGTGCCGGGGCGGCCCTCGGCCAGCAATTCCTCCTGCGCCTGGCGCACCGCAGCCAGCAACATCGCATCGTAGCGGCCCGAGGCGGCCATGGCCCGGAACAGCCCGGCCACGCTCGACCCGGGGGTGGCGAATTCCTCGCCCAGCCCGAACAGCCCGAGGAAACGGGTGTTGCAGACGATCAGCCGGCCCTCGGCGCTGACCATGCAGAGCGCCTGGGACATGTTGTTCAGCGCCGCATCGAAGCGGGCATTCTGCACGTTCAACTCGGCGTCGCGCAGACGGAGCGCGCGATACTGCTGCTGCACCTCCCCCATCGCCTCCTGCGCCTGTTCCTTGGCGGTGGCGAGCTGGCGGCCGGTGCGGGTCAGGTCCTGGACCAGCGCATTCACCTCGCGGTTGGCGTTCTGGACCAGGCGGTTGTGGTGCATCAGCGTGCCGATCAGCGCCGCGCAGCACAGCAGCAGGGTGATCAGCACACCGGAGAAGATCCACTGCAACCGCCCCAGATGCTCGATATCGGCACCGAGCAGCTCGTTGCCTTCGATATACGAGGCGGAAGCGAGCCGGGTCATCCGCGGGTTCAGGTCGCTGAACAGCGCGAGCAGGCGGTCGGCCTCGGCAGGCTCGTTCAGCCGGTCGATCATCGGCTGGGCGGTCGCCACGGCGCGGCGGAGCTGGGAGACGGTCGCCTCGCGCTCGGGCTCGGCGCGGATGAAGGGCCAGATCTCGCCGCCGCCCAGCAACTGGGTGCGGTTGGCGACGATGTCGAGCCAAAGCTGCACGGTATCGAGGTTCTCGGCATCCGGCTGCAGCCGGTAGGTGCCGATCGCCACCTGCAGCCGCGCCACCTCCAGCGCCGACTGGCTGATCAGCCAGGTGACGCTGTAGCGCGAGACGGCGCGCAGCGCCTGCTGGCGCTGCAGGATGAGGATGGAGGTATAGGCCGCGGCAACCGCCAGGAAGCCGATGACGATGAGGAAGCCGAGGCGCGGGAAGCGCGCCATCGCCGTGCCGGGCGGTGACCGCAGGGCATGGTTCAGGCCGGGCGGCAGGTCCATCGGCTTAGCGGATAACCAGCCTGGCGACCTGCCAGGCGGAGCGCCCGTAGTAGCGGCGCGAGCGCAGTTCCACGTCGGAATCATAGGGGTAGACGATGAACAGCGGTCCCTTGTCGCGGATCGGCAGGTATTGGCCATCCCGCTTGAGCGCGAGCAGCACGCCCCAGCGGGCGAAGTCGGCCACCGGCATTTCGGTGCTGTAGTCGTTCAGGGCGATGGCCTGCACGATCTCGCCCTGGGCTTCGAGCCGCTGCATGAGCCGGGTCATCGGCACGCCCTCGAAGGTGACCGGCCCGTCGTACCAGGGGGTGGCCGTGGTGATGCTGGTCATCCCCAGCTGCTCCAGCATGGCGCGGTCGAAGCGTGCGCTGTCCCCGTCATTGGTCACGCCGATGCGGCCGGAGACGGCGAGGATGACGCGGCCCTGCGGTTCCGGCAGGGGACCGGCGAGGCTGGCGGCGGGGTCGCCCGCCGGGCGTCCCGGGGCCTGGGCCTGAGTTGGGGCCTGAGTTTGGGTCGGGGCCTGAGTTGGGGTCTGGGCCTGAGCTTGGGTCTGGGCCTGAGCTTGGGTCTGGGTCTGAACCTGGCCCGGGGCCTGGCTTTGGGCCTGGGCGGCAGCCATGACGGTCCCGACGACGCCAAACCTCAGTATCGATCGGCGCCGCAGTGCCAAGGCCATAGGCCACCTCCGTTCAAGGACAGCCATTAGTGCCATCCGCTCCGCTAAGCACAACCCCCGATAGCGCCGAACATCGCCGCCAGCCCGCCGGTTATCGAGACGCCGCTCGATTACTGATCCATCGACCATGCAATAGACCGGCGCAGCTTACCGCAATCAGCATTGCCCCGACCACGATCGCCGGACCAGGGGTGTTGCGCCAAATCATATACCCGAAGGTGAAGTTCCATAGCAGGGAAGTATATTCGAGCGGGGCCATAATCGGCGCGGGAAGGCTGCGTGCCGCCGAATACAGGGCGAGCTGGCCAGCCCCGCCCAGCAGCGCGACCAGCATCAGCAACGGCAGGTCGGCGGCTGCCGGCGGCACCGGCGACAGCAGCGCCAAGGGCCCCATGACCGCGATGAACAGCAGGTGGGTCGAGACGAGTTGCACCAGCGCGCCCTCGGTCCGGGCGATTCGCCGGGTTAGCAGCATCGCATAGGCCCAGAGCACCGCGGCGGTGGCCGCCAGCAGGAGGGCGGGTTGCAGGCTGAAACCCAATGACCCGCCGCTGATCAGTGCCCCTACGGTACCGAGCAGCACCAGCAGCCGGTGGCGCAGGCTGCTGGCCTCGCCCAGCATCCAGCCGGCCGCCAGCACGACCATGAGCGGGGCGAGGAATTGGAAGGCCGCCACCTGGCCGAGCGGCAGGCTACGGGCGGCGGTGAAATAGGCGGTCCAGGCGCCGAGCCCGATCAGGCCACGGCCCACCAGCAGCCAGCGCACCGGGCTGCGCCAAACCGCACGAAACGGCCGCCGGCCGCCGAGGGTGAAGCAGACGCCCAGGATGGCGACGCTGCGGACCGCCAGGATCAGCGGCAGCGCCAGGCTCGCCGAGAGCAGCTTGATCGTCGCGTCCTGCCCGGCCAGCAGGAGGAAGGCGACCAGGGCGAAGGCGATGCCCCCCGGTGGCGCGATCCAGGCCGGAAGCGCCGAACCGCCTTGCAGCAGCCCCGGCTGTGGCAGCGCCGCCACGGCCGTGGTCCCGATTGCCTGATTCCGCAACGCCCGGTCCTGCAGCGCCCGGTCCCGCAACGCAGGCGCGGCCGGCCGGGGCATGGCGTCAGGGCGCCTTGCCGAGCGCCAGGCACTCGCGGAGGAATTCTTCCTTCCGCGCCGGATCATCGGCGAGACTGCCGAAATAGGCGCTGGTGACCATGCGGCCCTGATGGCTGCCGCGCACGCCGCGCTGGGTCCGGCACATATGGACCGCGCTGATCCGGACCGCGAGGCCCTGCGGCGCCGTCCGGGCGAAGATGAACTCGCCGATCTGGCGCACCAGTTCTTCCTGGATCTGCAGCCGGGCACCGAAATGCTCGACGATCCGGTCGTATTTGGACAGGCCGATGATCTTGCCGTCGGCTGCCGGCAGCACGCCGATATAGGCCTCGCCATAGATCGGCATGAGGTGGTGCGCACAGGTCGAGCGGAGGGTGATCGGGCCGATCACGATCAGCTCGTTGAAGCGCTGCACATTGTCGAATTCGGTGATTTCGGGCGGCTCGGCATAGCGCCCGGCCATCAATTCCTCGACCAGCATCCGGGCCACGCGCCGCGGGGTGTCGCGGGTATTGTGGTCGTTGCGATGGTCGATGCGGAGGATATCGAAAAGCTCCTCCAGCTTGGTCGCGGCGGCGCCGATCATGGCACCTTCCTCGACTTGGTTGAGCGGCGCATCCAGGGCCTCGTTCGAGCGCCGCGACGGGCGCAGCCGGTGCAGCGCGCTGCTCATGCCAGGATATCCTGGGCGGGCTTGGCCTGAACCGGATTAGCCTGGGCTATCGTGGTTTGGGCTAGCTCAGTTTCGGGAAAGCCAAGCGGCGCATAGGTGCAGCCCTCGATCTGCCCGGGCATGCCGCGCTGGATGGTGACCCGATGCAGCCCGGGCAGCAGCGCCGCGAAGCGCTCGTAGACCCAGCGTGCGACGTTCTCGAGACTGGGCACGGCAAGGCCCGGCACATCGTTCAGGTAGCGCTGGTCGAGGTCGCGGCGGACCGCATCGACCACGGGCTCGACCTCATACTGGTTGTGCGTCCAGCCATATTCCGGGTGCGGCTCCCCGCGCAGGAATATGCGGACCAGGAACGAATGACCGTGCAGGCCGGAATAGGGCGGCGTCTTGTGCGCTGCCTCAAATGTGAACTCACGGAAAGTCTCGATCATGATGCTTGAGCTTTGCGATTTCTCTCACAGGTTGTAGTACGTCCCAAGCATTCGCTCAAGACTTATCGTAACGGGCGCGTGTCATCGCGGCCGAAGAGACCGTTTCGATTTGTTAAGAAATAGCCTGTAGTCCATGCGCTCTTATGTGCGAATCAGCCGGTGCACGTAACCGAGCTTGGCGATCGCCGGCTCCGACAGGACGAAAGGATAAAAATCTGCGGTTCCCATGCAACGGTTCAGGCTGTTCACCGCATAGGTGAGCGGCAGCCAGGCCTCGATCAGCGTTTCGATGCCGATCGGCCCGAAGGGATCGAAATCGACCTCGGCGGCGAGCAGCTGCGCCGTCCCCGCATCGCCGGCCGAGGGCTGCTTCAGCAGCGGCGGCATGAGTTGGATGCCGAAGGCCCCGGCCATTTCAAGCGTGTCCACGATATGCAGGTAATGCGCCCAGGTCTCGGCGAAATCCTCCCAGGGATGCGCGGTCGCATAGGCGGAAACATAGCCGGCGCGCCAGTCGGACGGGGCGCCATTGGCATAATGCCGGGCCAAGGCCTCGTTGTAGTCCTGGCTGTCGTCGCCGAAGACGGCGCGGCATTCCTCCAGCCGGCCGGTGTCGCGTACCAGCAGGTCCCAGTAATGGTGCCCGGTCTCGTGCCGGAGATGGCCGAGCAGGGTCCGGTAGGGCTCGCCCATGGCGGTACGCCGGCGCTCCCGCTCGGCATCGTCGGCCTCGCTGAGCGCCAGGGTGATGACCCCCTCGTCATGCCCGGTGAGCACCTTGGGTCCATCCGGCAGGTCGGCCAGCACGTCGAAGACCAGCCCATGCGCCGGGTCGTCCTGGCGATTGGCCAGCGGCAGCCGCAATCGGCGCAGCGTATAGACCAACCGGTGCTGGGCCGCCTGCCAGCGCTGCCAGGCGAACAGGTTGGCCGGCACGGCGAGGTCCGGCACCACCCGATTGTAGCGGCAGGCGGCGCAGAGGCTCTCGGGAGAATCCGCCGGCACCACCCAGTTGCAGGCATCATGCGCGACATTGCTGCAGAACCGGACCGGGCTGGACTCCGGGGTCGCCAGGGCCTGCCAGAGCGGCGCCGCATCGGCCACCGGCGCCTCGCCGTCGAGCGGTTCCAACGCCGAAAGCTCGGCCATCTCCGGCACGAAACCGAGCACATGGCCCGAGGCCTCGCAGCGGGTATTCTCGAAATAGAGGATCTGATCGCAGGCCTGGCAGCGGAAAAGCTTCATCGGGGACGTCCTTGAAGGGCCGACGGAGTGGCCGATCGGCGTCGTCCGAGCCGCTTGCGGCGCAGCGGCCGGCCGCGTCCAGGACGCGTCCGAACCGGGAAAGGTCCGTGAAAGACGGATCGGAACCGCATCGGGACGGCCCGGCCTAGGCGCCGATGCTGCCGCCGTTCAGCGTTCCGCCGCCGCCGTCGCCTCGATCGGTTCGAGATCGACGGCGATGGTCAACCGATGGTCGCCGCCGCCGAGCACCACGCCGCTGACCGGGCTGACATCGGCGTAATCGCGACCCCAGCCGACCACCAGATGCTCATCCCGCACCACCACGCCATTGGTCGGGTCGACGCCGACCCAGCCATGCTCCGGCCCGAGCCAGGCGCCGACCCAGGCATGCGACTGGTCGGTGCCGCGCCGGCGCGGCTGGCCTGGCGGCGGATAGGTACGGATATAGCCGGAGACGTAGCGGGCCGGCAGGCCGAGCGCCCGCAACGCGCTGATCATCAGGTGGGAGAAGTCCTGGCAGACCCCTTCGCGCCGCCGCAGCACCTCGGCCACCGGCGTCGAGAGGTCGGTGACGCCGGAGCGATAGGTGAATTCGCGGCGGATCCGGAGGTTGAGCTCCAGCAGCCCTTCCAATACCGGCCGGCCGGCGGGGAAGCTGCTGGCGGCATAGGCGCCGGCGGCGGGCTCGATGCGGACCATCGGGCTGTCGAAGGTGAACTCCGCCGCCTGCCAGGCGGCCGGCCCGCCGGCCCGGGCGAGGTCGGCGACCGCCTCCCAGGCGAGGGTCGCGGCAGCGGGCGGCGGGACGGCGAAGCCGACGTCGACCGTCGCATCGCCGGTGACCTCGAAGACGCCATGCGGGACATCGACGAAAAGCCAGGTGACGTGGTTGCCGAAATGATCGAACCCGTCACGGCGGCGGGAGCCGGCCGGCTCGGCGATGATCTCGGCCGCCAGCACCTGCTGGCCGGGCAGTTCGCGCGGCAGCAGGTGCAGCAGGTGCGAGGCCAGGTCGACCGTGCTGCCATAGGCGTAGCGCGTGGTGTGGCGGACCCGGTAGATCACGCCGCGCCACGCAGCCGGCCGCCGGGAGCGGTGGTGGGGCCGAGGCTATGCGCCGCCGGCAGCAGGGTGAAGTATCGCCGGGCGATCCGGTTCGAAAGGGCGGCGACGGCGCCTTCCATGGCGCGCAACCGTGGCGGCAGGCGAAACGCCGCTTCCGCCTGCGCCGGGGCCATCACCACATCCCGCACCATGGCCCGCGCATCCTCCAGCAATTGCCCGGCGGCCAGGCCGAGCGGGGACCCGGCATCGCCATCAAGGTCGAACAGCATGTCCCGCGCGGCGGCCAGTTGGAAGGCCAGGCCGCGCGGATTGCCCTCGTCGGCCAGCACCAGATCCAGCACCGGGCCGGGTTGCAGCACCGTCAGGTACCGGCTGCGGTAGGTGATGACCGAATCGCGCAGCTCCAGCGCCAGGCGCAGCCCGGGTTCCAGGCGGGCCGGCTGGCTGGCGGTGCCCGGCTGGTCCAGCGCCCGGGCCAGCTCGGCGGCGATCGCCTGGGCGCGCTCCACCCGGCGGCCGAGGTCGAGGAAAAGCCGGCCGCCGCCGCGCACCATATTCTCCGCGGCGAGGCCGGCGACGGTGGCGGCGAAGGTGAGCACGGCGTTGCTCGCCTCGGTCAGGTGGTCGAGGCCGAGCGCATCCTCGCGCTGCGGCGACCCAGGTTGGACAAGCTCTGGCCGCAGCAGCCGTTGCAGGTCGCGCAGGCCCTGTTGCAGGGCGAGCTGCATCTCCCCGGTCAGCCTGTCGCGCAGCAGGTCGGTCATGCGGGAGACCTTGGCGACCAGCCCGAGCACCGGCCCGCCCTCCCGCATCGCCCGCAGCAGCGCCCGGGTCAGCGGCCGGGCGCCGAGGCCATGCAGGCCGCCCTGAGCGGTTTCGGCATCCAGCAGCTCGGCCCGGACCAGGCAGGCGCAGAGGCTGCGCAGCTCGGCCAGCTCGCGCGGCGTGGGCGTGGCGCGGCCGAGCCGGCTGGCCCCGGCGCGCAGCAGCCGGGCGGCGCTTTCCAGCCGTTCCAGGTAGCGGCCGAGCCAGAAGAAGTTGTCGGCGACCCGGCTGGGCAGGTCGCCGGAGGTACGGCGGATGGCCAGCGCCGGGACCGGCACGCCGCGCGGGCCGTGGATGGCGGTGCCATCATCGGCCGGGACCCAGACATCCTTGGAAAGGATGCCGGGGGAGAGGATTTCGGGCAGGCGGTGACCGGTGGCGGGGCTGGAACCGGCGCCGGCCTGCGGCTCGGCCACCACCCGTGCCAGCCCGCCCTGCAAGGCGCGCCAGCGGGTGCCGTCGAATACCAGGAACAGCCGCAGGATGACCGGGCGGGGCAACAGCCGTCCATCCGGGCCGACGCAGGGCGCGACCGAAGGCGCCAGCGCCTCCGAGAGGGCATAGTCGCGCGGCGCCGTCAGGATGCGGGTGGCCAGGGCCTCGCGTGCCGCGGCGCCCAGCCGGGCGGGGCGGATCGAGGGCACCGTGCCATCCACCGCACGGCGGACCAGCCAGGGGGTGAAATCCCCCCCCACGGCGGCGCGGGCGGCGGGGTCGCCCAGCCAGAGCGTTCGGGCGCCGGGCAGCAGCAGCTCCTCGCCCAACAGGCGGCGGGCGAGGTCGGGCAGGAAGGCGGCCAGCGCCGGCGCCTCGGCGAAGCCGGTGCCGGGGTCGTTGACGATCTTCACCGCGCCGCCGCGGGCGGCGTCCAGCAGGCCGGTGACGCCATCCGCCATGCTGGATTCCAGCTCCATCGGGTCGATGGTCCGGCCATCCTGCCGGCGCAGCAGCACGTCGACGCGTTGCAGCCCGCGCAGCGTCTTCAGGTAGAGCACGCCGTCGCGCACCGTGAGGTCGCCACCTTCGACCAGGGCGCAGGACAGCTCGCGTGAGAGGATGACATGCTCGAACCAGAGCGGGCTGCTATGCCCGGTCGCCAGCAGGGCGACGCCGGGAGTGCCGCCCCGGCCGGCATCCTCCGGCGCCAGGTTCTGCAGCGCATCCTGCCAGATGTCGAAGAAGGGGCCGAGCTGGCGCAGCTCCCGGGCGCGGAGGAACTCCGGCATGTGGCGGGACAGCGCGCGGCGGTTCTCCAGCACATGGGCGATGCCGGTCGGGCTGGCGGTGCGGTCCGCCACCACCCGCCAGGCGCCGTCCGGGCCGCGCGCGAGGTCGGCGGCATAGAGATGCAGCAGCGGCGCGTCCCGCTGGCCCTCGGGCGCCCGGCAGGGCCGGAGGAAGGCGGGGTTGGCATGCACCAGGGCGGGCGGCAGGGCGCCCTCGGCCAGCAGGCGCTGCGGCCCGTAGACATCCTGGAGGATGGCTTCCAGCAGGGTGGCGCGCTGGGCCAGGCCGGCCTCCAGCGCATCGAATTCCGCCGCCGGCAGGATCAGCGGGATGGGATCGCAGCGCCAGCCGGCCGGGCGCTCGGGCACGGCGGGGGCCAGCAGGCTGGTCACCCCCTCATCGGCGAGGAAGCGGTCGAGCAGCACCACGCGCTCGGCCAGCACCGCGGGTCCCAGGTCGGCCAGGGCGCCGAGCAGGCTACGCCAATGCGGCCGGAAGCCGCCGGCCCCGTCGACCATCTCATCCAGCCCAAGCTCCTCCAGGCCGGGCTCGACCAGAATGGGCTCGACCAGAATGGGCTCATCCAGGGCGGACCCGTTGGGCGGGACCTCGTCGAGCGGGGACGGCGCCGGACCCGGCCCTTCCGCGGCGGCGGTCGCCAAGGCTAGCCGACCCGCCGCAGGTCCAGGGTGCGGGGCGCCTCCTTGTTCGGGACCGCCGCGGGCGGCGCCATCGCGCCGGCGGTATGGCCGAAGGGCTGGAAGCGGGTGCGGCGGCGGGCCTCGGCCTCATTGGCATTGACCGGCAGCGTCTCGTAGCTGCGGCCGCCGGGGTGGGAGACGTGGTGGGTCAGCCCGCCCAGGCTGCGCCCGGTCCAGCGGTCGTAGACATCGAGCACCAGCGGGCCCTGGGCGCGGATGGTCGGGTGCAGCGCGCTCGGCGGGTCCCAGGCCTTGAAGCGGATGCCGCCGACGTACTCGCCTTGCGTATCCGTCCGGGTCAGCGGCACCGCATGGCCGTTGCAGGCCAGGATGAAGCGCTCATCGACCCAGCCGGAGACGCGGGCCTGCAGGCGTTCGGTGCTGCTGTCGACGTAGCGGGCGGTGCCGCCGGCCGCCGGTTCCTCGCCCAGCACATGCCAGGGCTCGAGCGCATGGCGCAGCTCGACCTCCATGCCGCGCAGGGTGATCTCGCCGATGCGGGGAAAGCGGAATTCGAGGTGCGGCGCGAACCAGGATGCCTCGAGCGGGAAGCCGAGGGAGCCGAGCTCATCCAGCGCCTCGGCGAAATCCTGCTCGACGTAATGCGGCAGCATGAACTGGTCGTGCAGCCGGGTGCCCCAGCGGATCAGCTTCCGCTCATAGGGGTTTTGCCAGAAGGCGGCGACCGCGCTCCGCATCAGCAGCATCTGCGCCGCCGACATGCGGGCATGGGGCGGCATCTCCAGCGCGCGGTACTCGACCAGGCCGAGCCGGCCGGCGGTGCTTTCCGGCGCGTACATCTTGTCGATGCAGAACTCGGTCCGGTGGGTATTGCCGGTCATGTCGGCCAGGATGTTGCGGAACAGCCGGTCGACCAGCCAGGGCGGTGTTTCGCGGTGCGGCGCGATCTTGGAGAAGGCGACTTCCAGCTCGGCGATGCTGTCCTGCCGCGCCTCGTCCACGCGCGGATGCTGGCTGGTCGGGCCGATGAACATCCCGCTGAACAGGTAGGACAGGCTTGGGTGGTTGTGCCAGAAGCCCAGCAGCGACTTCAGCAGGTCCGGCCGGCGGAGGAAGGGGCTGTCCTTCGGGCTCGCCGCACCCATGACCACGTGATTGCCGCCGCCGGTGCCGACATGGCGGCCGTCGAGCATGAATTTCTCGGCGGCCAGGCCAAGCTGGCGGGCTTCCTCGTACAGCACCTCGGTACGGCCGACATGCTCGGACCAGCCGGTGCTGGGATGGATGTTCACCTCGATCACCCCCGGGTCAGGGGTGACGGAGAAGCTCTGCAAGCGCTCGTCGCGCGGCGGCAGGTAGCCTTCCAGCACCACCTTGCGGCCGGT